>JBFFNY010000020.1:0-12054 GCA_041562955.1 Desulfurivibrionaceae bacterium
CTGAATAATTGCATTTTATTGAGGAAGTTGTGCAGGATGTGGTGTGTTGCATGGATGGTTGCAAAAAATATTTTGGATTTTTCCAGTTCTTTCTGGATAATTTTTTTGGTGTGATAATCCGCATAGGTCCCTAATGCGATGACCATGACGAAAATAGCGGTTCTCATCCACAGTTCATTGAATTCTGAAGGAATAAACTCAAAGGTCTTTTCCTCGTAGAGTAAGAAATGCAGAGAAGAATCGATGAGCCAGAAGGTGGTGGCAAAGATAATGCCGATAAAGGTGTATCGGTGATTGTTCATGGTTTTGGTCTACCGGGTTTGTTCCGCTAATTTCATCAGGGATAAGGGCCACGCGTGACAGGTGACGGGGCACTGGTAAATCCCTGCCCGCGTCACCCGTCATTTTCAATCCGTCAGGCTGTGTTCTCTTGGTCGGCGTGGCGTACGGCCTTATTCGCTGAGTCCCAGTCCCCTGCGTTTTTCCCTGATGCGCTGATCAATGAGTTCCGCAGCCTTAAAGGGGTCCGGTTCAATGCCGAAGCAGGCGCCGAGGATGTTGTCAAGCCCTGCAACGGCCAGATTGGTTACCATGTCGGAGCCGGTAATGTTGGGCGGATGGCCGAGGTGGGTGTAAATGCCTGAGGCCACACAGTACAGGCCGATGGCCGCTGCTTTTTCCGAATACCATTCCGGGGATGACCCTGCCAGCGGCAGGTCGGAGATATCCACTCCAAGTTCATTGGCAAGGAGCGCGGCAAGTTGCAGAATACGCGCATTGTCGACACAACTGCCCATATGCAGGACTGGTGGAATGCCTAAAGCACCGCAAATCTCCTTGAGACCGGGCCCTGCCATTTCTATAGCCTCCGGCACCAGGAGTCCTGCCTTGCCCACCGCGCTGGTCACACAACCTGTCACCAGCACGAGGATGTCTTTTTTGATGAGCTCCCGGGTCAGGTTCACATTGGAGTGATCCTGCTGGTATTTGGGGTTGTTACAGCCGACAATGGCAACGGCGCCCCGGACCTTCCCGGCCTTGATCGCATCAATGAGGGGTGTTAAACTGCCGCCCATAGCCTCAAGAAGGGCTTCATTGGAAAATCCGGTGATCATATCCATCGTTCCCTGCGGAATATCAACCCGATTCCTATTGCGTAACGGGAAACGTTCTATGGCCATCCGCACAACCCTGCGCGCCTGCTCCATGCCGTTTTCCATCTCAAACTTGACATGCTCGGCCCCGGTGAATTTCGCCTTGTCGGCGGTGGTGACCATCTTGGTGTGGTAGCAATTGCCGATCGTCACCATGCTGGGCATAATGCATTGATAATCAACCACAATGAGTTCCACCGCACCGGTGACGATGGCCAGTTCGGTCATCAGGTGGTTGCCGGCCAGGGGAATGCCTTGACGCATCATCAACTCATTACCCGTGCAGCAAAGTCCCGCGAGATTGATGCCTGTGGCCCCTTTTTCATGGGCCAGGGCGATGAGTTCAGGGTCGTTCACCGCTTCGACAATCTTCTCGGAGACAATGGGATTATGGCCGTGCACCAGGATGTTGACCTGATCCTCCTTGATAACGCCGAGGCTCACCTTGGACTTCATCGGGCTTGGCGTACCGAACAGGATGTCCGAAATTTCCGTGGCGATCATTGATCCGGCCCAGCCGTCGCCCAGACAGACGCGGGCCCCGTGCAGCATGGTGTTGGCGGCGTCGTTGTCACACCCCATATGGGTGCGATGCATCATTTCGGCAATTTCCCGGTCAACACCGCGGGGGGTGATGCCGAGATTGTTCCAGATCTGTTTGCGTTTTTCCGGAACCCGGCAGAGAAAGGATAGCTCTTCCAGTCTGCTGCCGTAATTGTCGTAAAATAGTTCACTCAGGTCCTTGGCAACGTCAAGAATACCTCGACCTTCGGTGGCAATGCCCAGCTCGTTTGCGATGCGGAGGAGCTTGGGTTCATCCTTGATGGTGTAATCCTTGGTTAATCCATGGGCCACGGCATGCAAGGCCTCAATACAGTCTCGGCCGTGGTCGGAATGGCCGGCTGAACCGCCGGCCACAAAACGGCCGAAATTACGGGCCACAATGACATCCGCATCGGCACCGCACACCCCGAGCGGCGCTTTCTTGCTGATGCGGCAGGGGCCCATGGTGCAGTTGCGGCAGGAGAGACCCTTTTCGCAGAATGTACAGTGGGGTGTCTGCTGTTCCAGCCGGTCCCAGGCGGTCTCAACCCCGTCCTGCTCGGCCTTGCGCAACATCTGGCGCGCATCGTCCCACATGGATTTCTCTTCTATAGTTTTTTTAGCTGTTGCCATGACATCATCCTTTGGTGGTGGTGGTTGTGAATGCCGTCTGAGTTCGTTTCATATGTCTTTAAAGTTAGCTGACATGGTACGGCTTAACAATGAAATTTTCAGTTTGTTGACCTGTAGTGCAAAGTTCTTCGCCGCAAAATTTTTTAAAATTATTTTTTTTGCAGTACAATGACCTGACATGTCTAAAAGAATGCAGGTGGCTCTGCTCTTAAAGGATGAAAATACAGGTGCATACTGAAGGCGCACAGGTTAGATTCCCTCAAATGTCTATGAATAAGGAGAATAGTATGGAAATAGCTGACAGAAATTATCATCTCAGACTGCAGGAAATGTGTGATTGTTATCTGGAGACAGATTTCAAGAAACAACTGCATGACATGGTCACCAGGGACGCTGGCGATATGGACGAAAGCGCGGTGAAATATCTCGCTCTGGCCATCATGTACTGCATCACGGAAAGGGTTGGAAAACTCACCGTGAAGAGGAAGGATGACAAGATCACGGTGAAGATGAAGGGCGAGACCGAGATTACCCTGCCATCGCCTGCCCCTGACCTGTTTGACAAAATGGTGGAGGTGGTTCGGTCAATTCTCCATATCGAAACGGATAAGGGTGAGATGCCTCTGGCCCTGGGACTCCGCAGCGGCGACCTTGAGTTGCAGGTCACCATCAAGCGCAAACCGGGCAAGGCGTCGATCAAGATAGAATTCCCCGTCCTTTAAAACGGTTGGCGGTGCAAGAATCCGGGACACATGAGGATGAAAGACCTGTGTTGTTCAGCATCGGCCCCATCCTCCTTTATCTCGGGTGGTGTGTGTTCCTGTTGGCCTCAAAGGTGACGGCGACGGTGCGCTCTTCCCCTGCACCGCTCCTGATCACGAGTTGGCCGGTATCGCCGGGTGACTTGTTCTTGACGGCGTAGATCACATCGAAATTATCCTCCACGGTCACGCCGTCAAAGATGAGGATCCGTTCCTCCCTGGCAATCCCTGCGAGTTCCGCCACTGAACCCGGCATGACTTCCAGTACCCGCACCCCGTCCCCTTCATCCTGATCATCGAGCAGAACGCCCAGCCGGACCCCTTTTTTCTTAAGGAGTTCATACTCCTGATAGACCAGATAGTCGGCCTGGACCATGGGAAATTTGGGCATGGTGACATGCATTAATTCCTGCTGTTTCTCCTCCGGGACCTTCAAGGTTCTGCTGCCGATGATGGTGTAAGCCAGGGGCAGACGGCGAAAGACGCGCCGCGGGATGCCGAAACCATAATCCACATGCCAGCCTCCGGCGACAACCAGCATATGCATATCCGGGTGACCGTGCATATACTCGGCAATTGACTGGGCCATGGTTTCATCCCAGACGGTCTGGCGACGATGAAAACGGTCCACCATTGTGCTGCCGGCCGCATGATCCTTGATCATGGCCTCCACCATGGCGCGCTGATAGGGGTCGGTTAAATCCATTTCCGGCATCTGCTCCCGGAGTTCCGGTTCCAGCTCTGCAAGGGGCGCCATACTGACCCGGGCCCCCAGCTCCTTATCGATGTTCAGTCCGATAATCGCAATGTTGTTGTCGCGGCAGAAGACGAGGAGGTCGCGGTAATAGGCAAAATCTGACCCCCATCCATCGGAGAACCAGCGGCTCTCCCGTAAAAACTCCTTCTCGGTCAGGGCGCCTGTTATCCAGCGATCAAGAACGTCCTGCTGTTTGGCGGTGAACATCTCCATGCCCATGGCAACCAGGCCTGGATACCGTGCGGCCATGGCCTGTAAGACGGCAAGCTGCAGCCGATGTGAGGCCGGGTTATCGTGGATTTCACCCACATAGACAAGGGGATCCAGTACAGCATTCTCCAGCATCTGCGTCTCACTGACGTACAGCCCTGTCGGGATATGGAGAACATCACCCACCTTGGGTTCCTGGTCCGGTGGGTACGGCATCTCGCTGTTCCACTGGGGCGTAGCGGCACAACCGCCGAAGACAAGGGCAAGGAGAAGGATGAGACAGCTTCGTGAAATCATGGATTGTATCCTTTGGTGGATGAACAGACAGATTGAACAGGACTCTTTATTGTGGAGTAAAGGAGGCCTTGAAATTCAAAAAAGTTCTCTGGACGGGTTTTTTCCTGAAACGTTGAGCCATGGATCAACCATAGGGCTGCCGATTTGGGGGCTACCCGTCAGGGCAGGGGGGTGTTCTGACGGGTAATTATGGGCTGACCTGTTCAGAACGGCAGTGCCGGGGTTCAGTTATGACACGGGCCGCCTTCGATTTTCGGAAAACCGGCCAGGCTGAAGCTCTGGCCGCAGCCGCAGGTGGTTTTCGTGTTGGCATTGGTGAACTGCAACCCGCCGTTGATCAGGTCATCTGAGTAGTCAATGACCAGACCGTCGAGGAATTTCAGACTCCCGGCCTCAGCCACCACCCGGATCTTGCCGGTACGGTGCACTACATTTTCGTCATCCTTCATCTCGCTGGATATCTCAGCGCTGTAGGTCAGGCCTGCACAGCCGCCCTCCGTCACCCCGACCCGCAGAAACTGATCCGGGTCTAGCTTATTGTTGAGCATGGTCTCTGCTTTTTCAGTGATCGTGATATTCATATAGTTCTCCATCATAAAATTTTAAAAGTTATAAAGCAAAATATCGGCAGGAAAGTTGAAAATGTCAAGGTGGTTAAAAAAATCAAAGGAGAGATTGGTATAGGAAAATTGAATCGCATCATGCAATTCCCCCATGCAGCTGTTTAAGCTTGAATTGCTGGGATCCTATTTTAAATATTTATAATTCCCTCTGTTTTGGTATCATATCCCGATAGTAATCATCGGTGTTCCGCCCTGTTGGCGACGTGCAGACCTTATTTCTTATGGCGATTTGCGAGTTCTATTGGAGCCTGACGGTTTGGGTTCTTAATCTGGTATGCTCCCTGGACGTCAGAATTTTTTAAGTGGAGACATCTTTTTTGAAAAACAGCATCACACAGCGCCACTTCATCTATCTTCTGCTCTTCTCTGCGCTTACCGCCATCGCGCTTACCGCCATGCAACTCCATGCGAATTATCAGCGGGATATGTTTCATGTCAATCAGAAGATTGAATTGCTCAGGGTCACCAATATGGACAGGATAAAGGCATCGCTCCTGTCCTTCAATAAGAGGGAGCTGGCGCTTCAGCTTGAGGGCATGCTGCTTGGCTCGGATATTGTCCATATAGAGGTTAAAGATGATCAGGGCCGGGTGGTGGCCCAGGCGGGTCTGGCCCCGGAACAGGACGTTCTTACTCAGGATTTTCCCATAATGGAGCTGGACCGCGGCCAGCTGAATAATATCGGAACTCTTGAGATCTCAGCCTCACTTTCCGGGGTCTATGAACAATTAAGGGCGACATGTGTAGTAATTTTTATTTCACAAGCGTTTAACATCTTTCTGCTCTCCCTCTTGCTCCTGCTGGTCTTCCAGTGGCTGGTGAATCGCGATGTTGTCCGTCTGATTCATAGCATAAACTCGATTGAGCCAGGTGACGCTTGCCGCCCCGTTTTTCACGATGATCAGCCCATCGTGATTTCTCCTGATACCTGCAGCGACCTGGTCACGGCCATAACCTCCATGCAGAAAAAGATGCAGCTCACACTGCAGGTCTTGGAGCGTGCCCAGCAGGTAACCAATACCGGCAACTGGAACTGGGATGTGGTGCGAAATATCACCACCTGGTCCAAGGGACTCTGCCGCATTGTCGGTATAACGCCTGAAGAGTATGACGGCACCTATGAGATGTACCTGAGCTGTATCCATCCGGATGATAAAGAGCGGTTCCAGGCCTTGACTCAACATATCATGAAAGAGAAAGGTCCGTATCATGCGGAATACCGTATTGTTCGAAAGAATGACAGTGCTGTCCGGTTTGTGCGTGAGGCAGGGATGATGACGTTGGACTCGGACGGGAATCTGAGTAATATCCTGGGTACGATCCAGGATATTACTGAACGTAAAATAGCGGAAGAATCCTTGAGGGAGAGTGAGGAGAGGTTTCGATCCCTGGTCGAAAATGTTCCTGGAATCGTGTATCGCTGTCAATTAAAAGCCCCCTGGCATGTAGAGCTTATCAGTGAAGAGGTGTATACCTTAACAGGGTATAGCCAGCGCGATTTTCTAGAAAACCGTATCGTTTTTGGGAAACTTATCGTCCCCGAGGACTTGGCTCGAGTTGAAAAGGTGGTTGCTGATTGTATTGCATCGTTCATCCCTTATGAGGTGGAATACAGTCTGAACCATGCTGACGGAACTATTCGATATTTCCATGAAAAGGGGCGAGGTGTTTACGATGCAGACCGCCGGCCCTTGTGGCTTGACGGGGTGATCATCGATATCACAGATCGTAAACGTACCGAAGAGGAACAGGCAAAGCTTCTGAAACAGCTCATGCATGCCCAGAAGAGCGAGGCCATCGGCACCCTGGCCGGTGGTATTGCTCATGATTTCAACAATATCCTTGCCGCCATCATGGGATATACTGAACTGGTCCTCCTTGATCTGCCGCAAGATAGCCAAAATTATAAAAATCTCAAACAGGTGTATACCGCGTCCACCCGGGGGCGAGAGTTGATTCGCCAGATACTCACTTTTAGCCGGACCAATGAAGAAAACAGGATGCCGCAAAATTTAGGACTGATCGTGAAAGAGGCCCTGAGACTTTTACGTTCCTCGTTGCCTACTTCCATTGAGATTGCCCAGGATATTGATGCCGAGTGCGGTGAGATCATGGCCGATGCCACGCAACTCCATCAAATAATAATGAATCTTGGAACCAACGCCTTTCATGCCATGGAGGAACATGGCGGACTCTTGTCCATAGCGCTGCATCAGGTGCATCTTGGTGAGGATGAGCTTGGCCGACCTCATCCCCCAGGGGATTATGTATGTCTTACCGTGCGTGATACAGGTGGGGGCATACCGCAGGCGGATTTAGAACGTATTTTTGAACCCTACTATACCACGAAGAAGCAGGGGAAGGGGACCGGCCTGGGGTTGGCTCTGGTGCAAGGTATTGTCAACAGCCATAACGGCATGCTGTTCCTGAAAAGTATAGAGGGGGAGGGGACTATTTTTGCCTTGTATTTCCCTGTAATCCGTGCCGATATCAAGGTGCTGCAACAGGAGGATTGTGCCGAAGTATTATCCGGTGGGACTGGAAATATCTTAGTTGTTGATGACGAAGCCCCAATCGGCGAAATGGTCAAAGCAATGCTTGAAACGGTGGGGTATTCGGTGACACTTTTCACAAGCAGCCTTGACGCAGCGTATCATTTTGCCAAAGAACCTGAGGCGTTTGACCTGCTGATTACGGATCAGACCATGCCGGGGCTCACCGGTCTTGAACTGATTCAAAAAGTGCTGCAACGGCGCCCGGATTTACCGGTTATGCTCTGCACCGGTTACAGTTCGCAGGTGTCTACGGAAAACTATCTTAAAAAAGGCATACGTAAGTTGTTGATGAAGCCTGTGGATCGCAATACGCTGGTCCGTGGTGTAGGTGAACTCCTTGCCGGCCGGTAATCTCTTCACATTTTTGGGTCTTTCGATGATCTTGAGTTCTTTTTTACTTCATTGTCCCGGATGTAAAAGATGCAAGAAACAGGAACAGAATCAAGCTTCAATGATGCAAAATATGTTATAGCACACAAAAAAGTTGAGTCGTATCTCTCCGCAAGGGCAGGGTTGCGGGTGTCGTAGGTACGATTTTTAAAAAAAATATGAATGAGAAAATAGAGCAATGAAAGTTGAAGAGTTGGAAGAACTGGCCAGAATGAGAACGTTTGCGACGCAGCTGCTGACAGGTAAATCACCGAAAATTGAGCTTGAGGTTGGGGGGCAGAAGGTTTCATGCACTGGACAAAGGGCACAGGATATCGGTGCCGGGATCATGCTCTGTGTTCGATCTCTGGAGCATATTGCCGGGTCAACGACCCCTACGCATGATAAAAAGAATATACACTAGCAGGGTGTTCTGGATTACCCCGGGTTGAACCACATCAGACTCCGGCGGGATCGAGCCGGACGGGATGCCGGGCGAGGTGACCAAAGCCGCCATTCTGGTTGCCCGTCGAGGGCAGACCTTCTCTCTGGCAAAGGAGTGACAGCGATCAGCGATTGCTCGCGGCGCCCTTCGAATCCACACGCTCAGTGGGGTGGCATAGGATGCATGTCTTCCATCTCCCGCCTGAATTTTTTCCTCAACAGAACAGAAACCACCCTGACTCCAATGGTTCTTCTGGTATTCTTTTTTTCAGCCTGAGCGCGATTAAACTGAGCCGCATCAGCAAGATATAAGCGCTGGTTTGTTCCGCTACCCTGTCAAGGAGAAGGGGCATGTCGTCAATGCGCTCCGGGACGGCTGGCCGGCCTTGGTTTCGTTCGACTCTATGCCGTATCCCTTGGAATCCGTATGGCTGAGGTTGAATGAGACACTCACATTTCCAAAAATTAACTTGATATGCGAGAGGATCATTTATAAAATTTACTATATCTATAATTTCCTGACCGGTAAGGGTGATATGGATATCTGCCCGTACTACTTAATTTTAGACAGGTGCAGTCATGGAACAGAAAGAGGTTCGATTTGCTCCGAAATTAATCGGTGATCTGCTTAATATCATCCACAGCGCGATTATTGTCATCGATTCTCAAAACAAAATTGTCTTTGCAAACTCCAGAACGGCATCGATGTTTCAAACCACGGTCTCCCAACTTCGAGGCCTGGAAATAACGCAATTTTTTATGCCGGATGACGTAAATATTTTAGTGCCCAATATCCTCGCCATTACACGCAAAGAGGGCGAGTATGAAGGTGAGGCCATGCTGCAGCGGGCGGACGGATCCACCTTTGAGGGAATGATTGGAGTGACGTATTTCCTGTGGGATAATCACCAGGGCGGAATGGCCTTTACCATCCATGATACAACCGCCATCAAACTCCTCGAACACACTCTCCTCCAGACAGAACGCTCTGCCTTCATGGGCCGGCTGGTCGATGATATCAGTCATCAGGTTCGAAATCCGGTTACCGTAATCGGCGGCTTTGCCAGGCGCCTCATCAAAGATTGCGAATGTCAGAACAGGGCCATGGCCATCATGAAGGAGACAAATTATCTTGAGACCCTTCTCGATACGTTGAACAATTTCAATAACTTGTCACGGCCGCACCCTGTCCACATTCCCATGGGGGACCTCATTGACAGCATTGAAAAGCATCTGTCAGAAGAAGTCCGCAATCGGGGCTGCAACTGGATTGGCGACTATGAGGAAAACATAAGGTCCAACACGCTTCTCGTGGACCAAGAGCTTTTATTAATGGCATTGAAATCAATGACCATCAATGCCTGCGAATCCTATCCTGAATCCGCTTCTGCCAGGAATGTAACGGTTCAGGTCCGACTTTCACAAGACCCAGCCCTGCCCTATGTCATCCGAATCATGGATCAAGGGTGTGGTATCTCCCCGGTAAATTTATTCCATGTCTTTTCCCTTTTTTATAGCAACAAGACGAAACATATCGGTATGGGGCTGACTTTTGCCCAGAGAATAGTGAAGGAACAGATGGGGAAAATCACCATCGAATCTACTAAAGGTCAAGGAACGACCTTATCCTGCCATCTGATTCAAGACAGAAGGCGGCCGATCCGCACCATGAGAATCGAATGACCTGAGTCTGTGCTGCTCTGGCCTATAATGTCTCCCTTCCAGTTAATATTCAACTTGATCCGTTGCTTGCGTTGCCGCTGATGGTGCAGATCGCTGCAAATTCCTCAGGGTTCAGGCATGCTGAACCAACCATGAGTCCGGAAATCCCGGAGAGCTGCAGGTAACTTTCGGCATTATGGTGATTTATAGATCCGCCGTACAGGATGGCATGATCTGGCACCATCTTGTGTATATCGCGAATCGCCGCCTGCTGACCTTCCGGGGGTGGCGGTGTCTCGAGGTTGATGACTTCAACAGGGCCGTAGCCAATGAGCAGATCCTGGTCCAGGTTCTGTTGATCAAGGGCTGCAAGTTGGGCGCTGGCGTAGGGTCTATCCAGGCAGAGTATCGGGGTGATACCCGCTCCCTGTGATTCTGTAATTTTGTTGGCAATTTCAGACAATGATTCATGGAAATGTCGGCGCCGTTCGGAATGGCCGACCAGGGCGAAATCAACAAGGTCACGCACCATGTCAGCGGCCACGGCACCGGTATAGGACCCTGTCGGGAAGGGCGAAAGATCCTGGATCGCCAGGGAAATATATCCGGCGTTTCGGGTGTCAATGATGTGTTTGAGGGGCACGAGAAAAATGGCAGGGGGCGCAATGATGATTTTAAGGTGTGGTTGCGGTTCATATACATCAATGAATGTCTCCATCCAGGTCACGGCTTCAGCAAGAGTCTTGTTGGATTTCCAGTTGGCCAGCACATAGGTCGTCATCATGATCACCCGGGTTGAGGTTTGAGCCGCTACATTCACTCTCTCTTGTTTATGCCCTCGGTCCCATCGTGTCAAATTCTCTTTACTGGTTTCACCAGAATAAACAGGTCGATTCCTCATGTTTTTTGTCTAATTTCTCATTCTTTATGGAAAAGATTATTAATTGCTGATATGGTCTAACCCCTTATATGAAAGGATTATTGTTGTGAAAAGAGGGTGGTTGTCCGGCCTCTCTTTTCCTGTTCACCAAGACTATATTATGATGGTTTGTTGACTGTCATTTGCGTAAGGACTGAAATGTTGAATATAAAACTCCCTGAAGGCTTAACAAGCTCCGTCCTCGGCTTCGCAAGTAATCTCTCTGATAAGAATCTGCTGCGCATCGTCAATTCACTCGGCAAACTGACCTCCATTGAGTGGCAGGATAAGGGCGTACGCGCATTGCGGCGGATGATTGAAGAGAATCATTCCTCCATCGAGGCCACAAAGCGTGTCATTAAGAAGTTGAACCCCAAGGTTCGCACCAAGATGGTCAATAATTTCCTCCTTGGTGGAATTCTTCTGGGCTATAAGAAACGGTATGGGTTTTGGGAGAAGTATGGTGTGGCTCCTCCGGGGAATCTCATGATCTCCTCCACCACAAAATGTAATCTCCGTTGTTACGGGTGTTACGCCGGAACTCATCAGATAGCCGATGATCTCAGCCGCGCTGAAGTGGAAATGCTCATCGAAGAGGCCGGGAAGTCCGGAACCAACATCATCACCATGCTGGGCGGTGAACCCTTCACCATGCCATGGATGCTCGATGTTGTGGAGCAATACCCTGATGTCGGTTTTCAGATTTTCACCAACTCCCTGCTCCTTGATGATGACAAGATTGCGCGTCTGGCAAAGGCGGGTAATGCGATGATTGCCATTGGCGTTGACGGCCCCAGGGAATTCACTGATGGCCGGAAGGGCGAGGGTGCATTTGACGGTGCGCTGGCCAATATGAAGAAACTCAGTGATGCCGGTGTCCTCGTCGGTTATTCCACCATGGTCAGCCGTAAAAACTTCGATTACATCTATGCGGATGAGTTTATCGACACCATGATTGATGCGGGTGCGGCCTTCGGCTGGTGTGCCATTGCCATTCCCCAGGGCGCGGCCTGTCGGGAATTACAGCTCATTCCAACCCCGGAACAGAAGGCCATGATCCCTGAAAAGGTGCGGGCGGTCCGGGCCAGGAAGCCGATCATTATCATTGATTTTTATTCGGATGCCAA
>JBFFNY010000021.1:0-11673 GCA_041562955.1 Desulfurivibrionaceae bacterium
AGAATCGCTGAGGGGTGCCCCAGCTCAGCCGGGGTGCGCACCAGACGGATATTCGCATCCGGCTCGCCGATGAAGGGTTCAAAATCGGTAAAGTTGGAGATATGGGGCAGGTCAATGAGCGCCAGATCCACCTCGGCCGTCGTTGATTGGGCCTTGTCAAAGAGACCCGCCTTAAAACTCACCGAGTCCTCCTCGGGCAACCCGAGATTGGCCAGATAATCAATGACCCCCAGCACGGGTACGCCGGTTTTCTCATGGGTATAGACCAGGGCATCATCCAGAAGCGATTTCTGGCCGCGAAAACGGTTCACCACAAAACCCGCCATGAGATCCCGCTCCCATTCATCCAGGATCGCCATGGTCCCCACAAAGGAGGCAAAGAGACCACCGCGGTCAATATCCCCCACCAGAAGCACCTTGGCATCCGCATAGCGGGCCATGGGCATGTTGACGATATCATGGTGTTTGAGATTCACCTCGGCCGGACTCCCTGCCCCCTCAAGCACCATCACCTGATAGTCGCGCGCCAGGGAATCATACGCCCCATGCACCGTGCCGAAGACTTCAGGCTTATAGCGCAGATAATCCCCCACACTCATATTCGCCACCGGTTTGCCCATGACAATGACCTGACTGCCCGTGTCCGACGACGGCTTCAACAGCACCGGGTTCATCCGCACATCCGGGTCCAGACGAGCGGCCTGGGCCTGCACCACCTGAGCCCGCCCCATCTCCTCTCCGTGCCGGGTCACATAGGAGTTCAGCGACATATTCTGCGCCTTGAACGGCGCCACGGACAGCCCGTCCTGGAGGAAGATGCGGCAGAGGGCGGCGGTGAGAATGGATTTACCCGCATTGGAACAGGTCCCCTGAAACATCAGGGCCGGGGTTTTCACCGTGCTGCGGCGGGGGTCTTGACTAATATCAATCATGTGTTTAGGGGGTTAGGGGGTTAAAAGGGTCATGGTTCATGATGTAACAGGAGCGGATACATTGACCACATTATCTTTCTTAAAGATCATCAGACAGCGGCCATGTTCCCCGAGGGGATAGATCGTTTTGACCTGCTGGGTTAAGCGCAAGGGGGAACCATGATTTTCCTGCTGGAATTTCCTGAACTCCTGGATCCCCTTCGGCCCCTTCATGCAGTAGATTGCGCCGTTCTCCGCCAGATAGGGGGTAACCAGGGGCAGGAACAGGGCAAGCTCGGCAAAGGCCCGGGAGGTCACCCCGTCAAAACAGCCGAGATCCATCCCCGGCACTAACCGCTCCGGGACAATACGGATATTGGTGAGTTTCAGGGTGCGGATAATATGTTTCAGGAAAGAAACCCGCTTGCCCCGCGGCTCCACCAGGGTCACCTCAAGATCAGGACAGACCGCGCCAAGGACGAGGCCGGGAAATCCCGCCCCGGTCCCCACATCCAGAAGGGAACCGCACGTCGTATCAACAAAGGGGTAGAGGCAGAGAGAATCAAGAAAATGATCGGCCAGCATGGATTCGAGGGTCCCCTGGGCCACCAGATTCATCTTCTTTGACCATTTGGCCAGCTCTTCGGCGTACCGGCATAACCCAGTCAGCTGGGCCTGATTCAGGGACAAACCGGCCTGCTGGCATTCATGCTGGAGAAAGTGGAGACAGGTCATGGGATTCTATTCAGATCATTGGAGCAATTCATAGGGCAACAGAGCAGCGCGTTCTGCATTCGGGGTGCAATCGTTTTTTTTACAGAGACCATCGTCCAGCCCATGGCGGAAGGTGAGCTCACCTGGGTGCAGCGCAAGCCGGTACAAGAGTTCACCCCGCGTCAGTCCTTGTCTGCAAGCCGGACCGCAACACTGCGGGCATGGGCGGACAACCCTTCAAGGTTCGCCAGTCGCTGGATATGATCGGCATCGGCCAAAAACGCCTCCTTGGAATAGGCAATAACAGAGGCCTTCTTCAAAAAGGTCTCAACCCCGAGGGCGGATGAAATGCGCGCCGTACCCATGGTGGGCAGGACATGATTCGGGCCGGCAACATAATCACCACAGGCCTCAGGGGAATAATCACCGAGGAAGATGGCTCCGGCATGCTTGATTTTCCCAAGGAGCAGGAAGGGTTCAGCCACCATGAGTTCCAGATGTTCAATGGCAATATCGTTGGCAAAGTCAACGGCCTGGTCAATGGAATCGCATACGACAATCACCCCGCGGTCCTCGAGCGATTTCCGGGCAATATCCTCCCGGGACAGCAGGGGCAGCTGCCGCTCCAGTTCTGCTGCCGTGTCCTGTGCGACCTTGTCACTGGTGGTGAGCAGGATCGACAGGGCCTGGGGGTCATGCTCGGCCTGGGCCAGCATATCTGCCGCGCAATGGGCCGGAACCGCCCGCTCATCAGCGATGATCAGCACCTCAGAAGGGCCGGCGATCATGTCGATCCGTACCCTGCCCATGACCTGCCGCTTGGCCTCCGCCACAAACTGGTTGCCCGGCCCGACAATCACGTCAACCCGGGGTACCGTTGCCGTACCAAAGGCAAGGGCCGCAATCGCCCAGGCGCTGCCGATCTTATACACCTCAGTGATGCCGATTTCCTGCGCCGCCACCAGTAGGGCCGGATGCACCGACCCGTCTTCACCGGGCGGCGTCACCATCACCCGCTGTTCCACCCCGGCAATGGCGGCGGGGATGCCGTTCATGAGCACCGACGAGACAAGGGGCGTCTTGCCACCCTGTCCGCCCGGCACATAGAGCCCGGCAGAGGCCACCGGCTGCACCATACGGCCGGTGATGGTGCCGTCAACCCGCGTCATCATCCACGACTCTTCCTTCTCCCGTTCGTGAAAGGCCCAGATGCGCGATTTGGCCAAGCGCAGGGAGTCCAGCACCGCAGCATCAACCTGGGCATAGGCCTGATCCATTTCAGCCGCCGTGACCTTCATGGACTCAAGACTCATCTGCGGCGCATCAAATTTCCGGGAATACTCAAGCACCGCCTCGTCACCACGGGTACGGACCTGATTAATGATGTCCGTGACCATTTCCTGGCATTTGGGATCCGCCAGCTGAAAACGGTTATAGAGGTTACCGAGGGTTTCCCGGCCTGTATCACTTGCGGCTTTAAGAGGTTTGATCATCATAATGCACCCTGTTCATAAGGTTGAAGATTGCAACAGGATCAAGGCTGACGTCGAATACCCCGCAAAGCACATTGCCTTGTCCAGGATACCAGCACCTCACCTTTCCCCCCTCATCCTTCCACCTTCATCCTTTTTATTCTTCATCCTTCCAGACCGGACAATTCGTCTGCGGGGTGTACCCGATCCACGCCTTGTCCGTATAGTCCTTATGGCATTCAATACAGAGACCGACCCGTAAAATACGGCCCAACTCATTTTTATCAAAGGGACGTAAATCCGCACGGGAACCGCGCTGGAGCGGCTTGCCGTCAATGGTGACAAAGGCGTCCAGGGGAGGACTCATGCCCTTTGCGGTCTCAACGCCCTGGTCAATACCGGCAAACTGCCACTGGCCCTCTTCACGATACACCCGCCCTTCACCGAGGCCCATGACCTTGGTATTGGTATGGCATTCAACACAGCTTCGCCCCTTCGGTTGCGTCGTGTGGGGGCTGATGGCCGCCATGGTGAAGGAATTAAACTGGCTCTCTTCACCGCCGTCCTTATCCAGCAGGGTAATCACATCCTGGCACCCCGGGGTAACAATCACCACCCTCTTGCCCCATACCGCGAGGATCGGCCGTTCATAGCGGATATAGGAACGCCCCTCACTCCACCACCCTTCCGTCTGGGTCATGGAGAGTTTATCGAGGTCCGTCTCACTGCGGTCATACTTCACATGACACCCGTAACATTGGGGCACCCATGAGGAATGACAGGCATCACAGGACATGCGGTTATGGCCGCTAAAATCACACACTCCGGACTTGGGCGGACGTAAAGGATGCACCTTTTCCGTTATTTTATTTTTCAGGACAGAACCCGTGTCCTCGGCGACCACATTATTGAGTTTCTGATTCTTGCTGGTTATGCCGACATCAGCCGTGGTGTGACACGTATCACAATGAATTTCAATCTGGTCTTCATAATGGGCGTACATGGTGCCGTCGCCCATGATTTCATTGCGCGTATGACAATCAATACAACTCATGCCCTGCTTATGGTGAATATCTTCTGTAATATCCAGATAAGAACGGTCACCAGGCAGCACCCGGGAATTCATGCCCCCATCTTCATAGGGGGTGCCGTAATTTTCTGATTCGTAGACACCCGAGTAGGAGATGCCGATACGGCCGCTGCGGTTATGACAGCGCACACAATTTTTCATCGGCACCTTCTTGCTCACGAAGGGATGGGTTTTCTTGGCCTCAGCCTCGGACAAGGTCTCATCCTTCAGATAATGACACGCTGTACAGCCCCCGCCTTTCTCGCCAAAGAAACCCGGCAGATCACCCCGCTGTTTCCAGAGATGACAGGTCCCGCAGAGCTTGCGGTAATAATCAATGGCCAGGGAATTTTCACCGGACTCAAGGAGCTGTTCCACCGAGAACACGCCATTCTGATCCGGGGCTTCACCCCAATAATAGAGAAGTGTTGCCAGAATCCCGCGGTTCGTGGCCATGAGGGAGTTCTTCACCTTCTTCACATCAGCAGCGTGGCACCCTTCAATCCCGCAGGTTTTCTCCACAACCCGTAAATCACCGGGATTCAGCACCATACCTGTATGGGCCGTGACCTTATCAATTGCCAAGGCGTCACCGAGATGACAGGTTGAGCAACCGAGAACCTTGGTGTCATGGGCCGCATCCAGCTTTTCCGTCTTATGGCAGGCCAGACACATCTCCACCTGTCCGGTGGTGGTCACATACAGCTGATCCGGCCGGTCGGTCATGTTTTCTTTCATGATCAAGGCCAGGACCACCAGCAGGAGTATAAAAAGGGCAATACGTGGGGACATTTTTTTCTTTTCTACACAAGAGTTCGCAGCAAATACAACATTAACCCACGTCTATTACCACGAAGGTGGAAATAAAAAAAGGGTCAACACCGTTGGCGCTGACCCTTTTCAGACTACATAAACACACCACTTAACCGCGGATCATCTCCGAAATCTGGAACGCCAGCTCAAGGGACTGTTCCGCATTCAAACGCGGATCACAATTGGTCTGATAGTTTTCAGCCAGATTCTTATCAATGATATTGCGACCGCCACCGGTACACTCGGTGACGTTCTGACCCGTCATTTCGAAATGGACACCGCCGGGTACCGAGCCTTCGGCCCAGTGAATCTCAAAGAAACATTGGATTTCCTGGAGGATGTCATTGAAATTACGGGTCTTATGACCTGTTTCAGCGGTATAGGTATTGCCGTGCATCGGATCACAGCACCAGACCACATCCAACCCTTCCCGCTTCACCATGCGGATCAGGCCAGGAAGATACTGTTCAATATCCTTGCCGAAACGTGTGATCAACGTCAGGCGGCCCGCTTCATTTTCAGGATTGAGCTTTTGCGCCAGCTGCCGAATCACCTCAAGATCATGTTTCGGCCCGACCTTCATGCCGATGGGATTCTTAACGCCGCGCAGAAATTCCACATGGGCCCCGTCAAGCTGACGGGTACGGTCACCGATCCACACCATATGGGCAGAACAGTCATACCACTCATCAGTGATGGAATCTTTACGGGTCAGCGCATCTTCATACCCCATGAGGAGCGCCTCGTGGGAGGTGTAAAACTGGGCCTGATTGAACTGCGGGGTATTGGTATCAATGCCCACCACGCGCATAAAATTCAAGGCGCGATCAATGGACTTACCCAGACGTTCATAATTGCGGCCCATGGGGGAGGCCTTTACAAATTCATTATTCCAGGCATGAACCCGCTCCAGGGAGGCATACCCGCCCTTGGTAAAGGCACGAAGGATATTCATGGTGGCGGCAGAGAGATGATACCCCTGCACCATACGGGCAGGATCAGGAGTCCGGGCCTCTTTCGTGAAGGCGGGAGAGTTCACCATGTCACCACGGTAACTCGGCAACGATACACCATCAATGGTCTCAAGATCTGCAGAGCGCGGCTTGGCATATTGACCCGCCATGCGGCCGACCTTGACCACCGGTTTGCCGCCGGCATAGCTGAGCACAACCGCCATCTGCAGGATAATCTTCAACGTATCACGAATATGGGGAGCCGTACAATTCTCAAAATCCTCGGAACAGTCTCCACCCATGAGCAAAAAAGCCTCGCCCCTGGAGGCGGCGGCAAGATCCTGCTTCATGGCACGAATTTCACCCGCAAACACAAGGGGCGGAAGTTTGGAAATGATCGCAACCGCCTTGTCATACGCTTCAGCATCCGGCCATTTCGGTTGTTGCAGGGCTTCAAAATTCTGCCAGCTACTCTTTGTCCACTCAGCCATTGTCAGATACTCCTCAAAATAAATTAATCATGGACGGTCATCCCATCACAATACACGTACGATACAAAAACCTCAACAGCCAGAGGCTCTACCCTTCTTTGACATTGGGTAAGGCACAGGGCGCCCCGGCACAACAGACCTCAACATCAAAGGCATTTAAAATTCGCAGCTCGCCTTCCCGCTTCCTGCCATCATACGGGTCAAAACAAAGTTCGGAAACCATTTTTTTCACATTTGCCCTGCTCGGCACAGACGACATCCCCGTGGAGATCACCTTACCCGTAATGGTATCGAGCAGTTCCGCATCAACCCCGTTGGTCACCACAACCAGAGGAATCTGCGCTGCTTCGGACAAGACACGAGCCGCAGCCACCGCAGGACGCTCACGGGTCACCAGGGACCCGGGCCCATAGCGAACCATCAGGCAACGCACCCCGTCCAGGCTCAGCACCATGGTTATCTTTGAGGTCACAAACTGCTGGTTGAAAAGCGTCTCGATACGCAGCCGCATCTCAACATCCTGCTTCTGCCACCCCTTCTCCTCCACCATATACCGCGCCAGCTTCTGGCGAATACGTTCATCGTCGGTATCCACCAGTTTTTCACCGGTGATATAATCCAAACAATGTCCATAAACCATATGATGTGTCGGTATATCGGTCATCCGTCAATCCCCGCAGGATGTGCAGCAATAAAAAAAGGAGCCTTTTTCAAGGCTCCTTTCAGTAAAACGATATGGACCCTTACATTACAATTCCAGCCACGACTCGCTAAAGAGAATCTGACCGGACAGCACCTTATAGGTCTTATAATGCTCGAGGGTAACCCCGGACAGCGTTGCTGGATCTGGATCAACCCCGTTCATCATACCATAAACCATATCCACATCCGATTGACGCTCACCGTTACAGATCGCCATGAGCTCCTTATCGTAGGAATTCACAATGGCCGTCGTCAGACCCGTCTTCATGAGCATGATGAGGTATGTACGGTCAAGATGCTTGCGCAGATGCTCGGCAACGCCGTTGGACACATTGGACAGCCCTACGGTGGAACCGGAACCGGGTGCGATGTCTTTGAGCATTTCCATGAACTCAAGGCCCGCCATAATTTGATCCGAGCCAAGGGTGATCGGCGTACCGATCGGATCAAACAGGATCTTCTCATTCGGGATACCGGCGTCATTCAACGCCATCAGCAGCTCAACCGACATGGACGCACGCTCATTGGAGTCACGCGGCATACCGTCAGGCCCCCATAGCAGAGCAATAACGTTACAGCCAACTTCAGCTGCAACAGGAATCAGTTTTTCCATGCGCTCAGGCTGAGCGGAAATGGAATTCATGATCGCCGACTTCGGATTCTTGATGGCTCTGAAACCAGCAGTCATGGCATCCGTATTGGTGGTGTCAAGACAGAGGGGGGTATCCGTTATGGCTTCCATGGTCCCAACGATCCACGGCATGAGATCCGTACCGTCTTTACGGGCAGGACCAATATTGAGATCCAGATAGGATGCGCCGGCTGCGGTTTCTTCACGTGCCATTTCCTGAACCGGGCCAGGAATACGTTCTTTCATGGCTCCGCCGCTTCTATTACCCATTATGTTAATGCTTTCAGCAATTGCGAGTACGACCTGTCCCATCCCAATTTCTCCTGATATTTTTTAATATATTGAAATTAGCGTTCATCAAGAACACTTAAAATAACCCGACCACATGAAAATTAAATGCAACGGGAAACTAGCGTTTTAGACTTTCATTGTCAATAAGAATAACAATAAATTGATTTTACGTGGTTTTCAGCACCTGATGTATCAGAAAAAATACCTATTTAAGGAAGGATGGAAGAGAACGGCAGACTGCAGCAAAAGGACTTATCTGAAAACAGCTTCATATTTCGCCAGAAACTGAGCAACATCCGCAGGGGTAATCGGTTTTTCCAGAAAGGCCTGGCATGTCCCTTTGACAAACAGGCTGAAAACCGTCTTTTTATCTTCCGGATGTGTCGTGAGGATAAAATGCACCATATCCCGCCCGCCGATACCACGCTCTTTTTCAATGGCGCGAATCAGCTCGATCACCTCCTGGCAATCAATCACCAAGGTCCGCGTATCCAGGAAAACAACATCATAGGGTTCTTTTTGACCAAGCAGGGCAATATTATAGGCATCAAGCACCTCCTGCCCGTCATTTGCGGTATGAATCACACCCTTACGGGCCAGGATATCCTGGAGGCTCATCCGGCTGAGTAAATCGCGCTCGGCAATTAATATTTTCATGATTCACCATATCTAAAATTGACCAGTCCTGTTCCCTTAAGATTATAGACAGATCAGCGCGCAAGACACAACGACTTTAGACAAAGGGAGCGCCTGGACAAGAGGGGGAGGAATCAGCGGCTTACCTGCAGGGTTGAGCGACAGATCACCTTGGAATAATGAACAAAAAATTGATGCCACCCCTTTGCACGCAAGGCCTGGCAGAATTTCCTCGCCCAGAGGGCACCGTTAAAATGGCGGATCGAACAATCCTGAAAGGCCACCGGATTGACAAACAGGACATCAGGACTCATCCAATCAATTTCGCAGAGCGTCCGACCATCCCATCCCCTCATTTTCCGGGCAGCACCAAAGGAAATGCGGGCATGACGGAAACAGTTGACCTGCAGCTGATTCGTTGCCGAGTAGATTCGAGGAGCAGCAGCCCCCACGTCAGGATGTTCATCGAGAAATTCAAGCATGGCGAGGAGACTGCCGGCACCGGCCGTCATCGATCCATAAAACACGGCGAGATAACGGCCACGGGCCTGAGTCCAGACATGATGGACATTTTTCCCCGGCTCATCATGGGGATAGTCAAGAAACTGAATTTCCGGATACTGGCCCAATTGCGACTGCAAACCGCAACCAGCTGGGAGATAGATCTCAATGGCCACCGGATCGGCATTGGCCAGCAAACTTTCAACACAGGGGACAAGATCTGCCCCGACCAGTGCCGGGATCACACAGATGGACAGATCAGGTTGAATATCCATCAAGCAAGGGCTTGGAGTTTATCCTGCACAGTGGGAAAGAGAGCCATATCGGTATGGGGCAGGAAGAGGGCCGCCATATAATAATTCATAAACTCCGTATTCTCGGCAAGCTCCATATTGGTGATAAGCTGGCTCACCTCGGTACGCTCACGAAAACGTTTGGTGTCATCCAGACTGATTTGCGCCCCAAGCAAGGAGGCGTTGCCAAGGTAGTAGAATTTTTCACGGTCAACATCGGGCAGCAGACCGATGCAGATGGCGCGCTCAAGATCGATATAGGCCCCGAAATTCCCGGCCAGAATAACCCGGTCCAGATCAGCAAAAGTCAGCCCCACGGATTCCAGGAGTGTCTGATACCCCGCATACATCGCGCCCTTTGCCCGGATGAGGTTGTCAATATCCACCTCGGTAATGACAATATCCTGACCGACCAGGGTGTCCTGCTC
The DNA here is from genome assembly GCA_041562955.1 of Desulfurivibrionaceae bacterium. Lineage (GTDB taxonomy): Bacteria > Desulfobacterota > Desulfobulbia > Desulfobulbales > SURF-16 > JAJRUT01. The sequence continues at coordinate 9,906 of JBFFNY010000021.1, forward strand.
CCAGGCCAGCACATATTCATACCGGTCCACAGACTCACGCAGACGGGGATGGACAATCGTGCGGTTAAACTTACCCTGCTGGTCAATGACCCCAACCTCCAGGAGTTCAGAGACAATAGAGATGAGACCGGAACCGCAGATTCCCCGCGGTTTGGTCCGCTCGACCGTGATGATCATCGGATCGTAGGTCTCGGGGCTGATATGAAAATTTTCAATGGCACCGGCTGAGGCGCGCATCCCGAACTTAATCCCGCCGCCCTCAAAGGCCGGACCGGCAGAACAGGCGGAACACATCATCCAGTCCTTATTCCCCACAACAATTTCACCATTGGTGCCGATATCAATAAAAAGGGTCACCTGCTCCGACTTGTGCATCTGGCAGGCATGGACACCGGCGACAATATCACCGCCCACATAACTGGCCACAGCCGGATAGAGGAATAAGCGCACCGAGGGATGGGCATAGACACCGAGATCTGCCGCCCGGGTCAGGGGAAACTGGCTGCAGGTCGGCACATAGGGTGCTTCACGCACATACTTCGGATCAATGCCAAGGAGGAGATGACTCATCACCGTATTGCCCGCGGTCATGATATAGGAAATATCAGAGGGGGAAATAATCATCTCCTTGCACACCTTTTCAATGATCTCATTAATGGTGTACACCACCTTCTTCTGCAAAATATCAAGGCCGCCCGGGCGCTGTGAATAAATCATGCGGGCGATGACATCCTCACCATAGGCAATCTGGGCATTATAGGCCGAGGCCTCAGCCATGACCTTGCCCGAGTTGAGATCCATCAAGATCCCGCCCACGGTGGTGGTGCCGATATCAACAGCCAGCCCGTATAATTTATCCGTGGTATCCCCCGGCTCAATGGCGATAATACGATCCGGCTCGCGCTGGCGCTTACCACGCAGGAGAATAACGGTTATTTCCCAATCATTCTCCCGTAAAAGACCAGATAATTCCTGAAGCAGCTCCGGATGGTCATAGGTCGGCTCCTTACAGTCAAAACAACCCTTCTTGATCGCCCGGAGGAGACGGGCCAGATCAGAAACATTATCGTCCATGGTTGGAGGCGGCAGTTTCAGGAACCGTTTTTCCACCGGCGGATCCACATCCCATTTGCCGATAATATCGCCCAAGGAGCGGGCTGATATAGACCGGGTTGTCTTGGGTTTACGTTTATGAATTTTACCATCCTGGCCTTTCTCCAGGGGGACTTCAACCACCAGGTCTGTCGTGACATCAACCTTACAGGCCAGGCGCCAGCCATCCTGCAACTCCGACTGTTTCAGCACATGGCTGCTTGCCGCAGGGGCATCACCCTCTTTAATGCGAACCTTGCATTTGCCGCAGACGCCATCGCCGCCGCAATAGGCCGGCACATACACCCCGGCATTCGCCGCAACGGCAAGAAGGTTTTCACCCTCCGCCACGGTGACAGTGACATGATCAGGCAGGAATTGAACGGTTTTAGTCATGATGTTGATGTCCTCAAATGAATCTGCAACGGAGTAGCCTCAGCTGAGAATCCTTACCATAAAATCATGGGATAAGCGAGCAAAGAGAGTCGGGTACGGCCACAACGCTTGCCCCCCCAGAAGAACTACCTACTCGACCGTAACCGACTTCGCCAGATTGCGGGGCTGATCCACATCACATCCCCTTAGCCGGGCAATATGATAGGAGAGAATCTGCAGCGGAATGGTATACAGGATCGGCGACAGTTCCGGGTGAACCCCGGGCATGAAGATACAATCG
>JBFFNY010000022.1:0-11505 GCA_041562955.1 Desulfurivibrionaceae bacterium
CCCAGATCAAAACCTGAAAACCCATGCTCAGTAAAGGCACGGGTCAACTCACGGGCACGGTCCGCCCTGAAATTAAAGAAGAATACAACATCCTGATCCTGCACCTGGCCGACAGGTTTGCCATTCTCCGTAAGAACAACAGGCTTGATAAACTCATCTGTTTCGCCTCGGTCATAGGCGGATTGCACAGCAGTGACCGGATCATCGCTGGACAGAACCCCAACACCATGCACGATACCCTGCCAGGCAACCGCAACTCTTTCCCAGCGGTTGTCGCGATCCATCCCATAAAAGCGGCCGCAGATGGTGGCCACCGCACCAGTGCCGATAGCAGCAAGACCTGCACACAGCTGCTGCATGAAGACACCACCACTTGAAGGAGGCGTATCCCGTCCGTCCATAAAGCAATGGATGAAAACTTTTTCAAGACCGTGATCCCCTGCCATACGGACCAAGGCGAGTAAATGATCAATATGGCTATGGACACCGCCATCAGATACTAATCCGAGAAGATGCAAGGCTGAACCGTTGGCTTTCGCGGTTTCAACAGCATTGATAATCTGGGTGTTTTTCGCCAAGTCACCTGACTTCACCGCCTGATTAATGCGACTGAAATCCTGATGCACAACACGGCCGGCGCCGATATTCAGATGGCCGACCTCAGAATTACCCATCTGCCCTTCAGGCAACCCTACGGATCCGTTATGGGCAAGCAGGGTGGTGGAGGGATATTCCCCCTGCAACCTTTCCATATTGGGCGTATTGGCCATAAAGACAGCATTGGTCTGCGTTTCAGCACCAACGCCCCAGCCATCAAGGATTGCAAGGAGAACAGGTTTTTTCATTTCAGGTCAAGCTCCAGTCGTGGAGCATCGTGCCATAACCCTTCAATATCATAAAATGCCCGGGCTTCCTGGTAGAAGATGTGCACCACAACATCATTATAATCGAGAAGAACCCATTGTCCTTCGTTATACCCTTCAGCTGAAAACTGACTAATGCGTTTTTTTCGCATATGGGCACCAATAGCATCGGCCAGGCCCTGAACATGACGGGTTGACCGACCGGACATAATTACAAAATAATCAGTAAACGAAGACAGGCCGCGGACATCGATAACCACCAGATCTTCCGCTTTATTATCATAGGCGGTCTGGGCGAGCACTCGAGCGAACTCTTCACTGGATAAATCTTCCAGTGAGTTGTGTTTTTTTTGCATATTTTTCTCTATTTAAGAAGGTTGAAGAATTTAAATGTTACATATATTTTTCAGAAATTGGCTTTCAAGAAGCTCGTCAGTTCCCAATGCCAGATATCAGGCTGATCCAAATAACACGGATGAGGAGATCCCTGAAGTAAGACAAGGGCCGAATCTGGAATGGACCGGTCTAAGACATGGGCATTGGCAAGCGGGGCAACAGCATCCTCTGATCCCCAGACGATGAAAGTGGGAACCTTGATATCACCAAGATTATCAGCAACGTCCTCAACACCGACCGCACCGACGAGGACTAAACCACCGACAAGCTCAGGATGGGCAATAACAAAATCAAGACTCACCTTGCCCCCCATGGATGGCCCGACCAGTATAGGCTTATCAAGTTTTTGATTTAAAATTACCTGTTTTAAAACCTGAACAGGAGCGACATCAGCCTGGGGGGATGCACCAAACCCGGGAAGATCAAGAGCGCAGACCCCGTACCCTTCATCCTCAATTAGTTCCAGAGTACCAAGAGTCGCCCAGGTTTGCGCATTAAATTTCATGCCGTGTAAAAACAAAAGCGTTTTCCCCACCGCCGTTGCTTTCTTTATATGAATAGAATATTCGTCAAAAGCTATGATCTCATCAACGAGTTGCGACATGGAAAACCCTATATTTTAAGCCAGATTATAAAATCACCTTAACAATTGTTCATCTTGTAGCCAATTTTTCCAATTCCGTCCACATCAATCAACCCAAATTACCAGCAGGATACATTTGACAACCCTGTTCTGTCGGGTATAATCGCCAAGGTTTCAGAAAAGCATCTGTCAAATCAAACTGTTCCTTAACAACAACCGATCACCCCGGCATCAAACTTAGACGCTCTTTAGGAGTCCAGGCATGACTAAAAGCCTTAAATGGAAAATTGCATTACTCATTCTTCTCATCGGCTATGCCGGTGCAACATTATTTCCTTCATTATATACAAAGATGAAGGGAAATGAGTATATCGACTCCGTAAAATCAAACCCCAACCTTTCATGGACAGATCGGTATCTGACCTCACCCGGCCTGCAGGAAGGATTAGACCTGCAAGGCGGCATGCACATCGTCTTAAAGGTTGACCTTGAAAAGGCCATTGAGAATGCCCTCAACTTCAGCACAACGCACCTCAAGGAACAGCTGAAGGAGCAACAACTTACCGTTGTAAAAATGCCATCCGGTGACCCACAGAAGGTGTTGTTCACCTTACCGAACAAGAGCGGTCTGGCCAAAATTGAAGCCATCATCAAGGAAGATTTTACCGACCTGAAACCTGAGGTGAAGCAGGAGGGTGATTTCCCCCGCATCTTCCTTACTCTAAAACAGGAACGAATCGATTTCATCAATGAAAAGGCCGTAGATCAGGCCCTTGAAATTATAAGAAACAGAATTGACCAGTTTGGCGTTTCTGAACCCGTTATTGTCCGCCAGGGCCATGATGAGGTTATTGTCCAGCTTCCGGGCATTAAGGACAAAGATAAGGCGAAATCTCTTCTGGGTGAAACGGCCCAGCTTGAGTTTAAACTTGTCGATCGGGCGGCAACCTCTGCCGTCTATGCCCTTGTTGAACAGGCCAAAGCTGCAGGAAAATTCACTGACGGGGGAGATCGTAAAATCATCAATGACCTCCTGCGCCACCAGCTTCCTGAAGACACCCAGATTTACTTTGAAAAAGAAATTATTGCCGAAACCGGCGTTGTCAAATTCACGCCGCTGGTCTTAAAGAATCAAATCCTCATGACCGGTGAGGCGGTTGCCGATGCGCAGGTTCGCATTGGCGGAAACTTCAACGAACCTTACGTCAGCCTTGATCTCACCGGGACAGGCACGAAGATGTTTGCCAAGATCACGGGAGACAATATCAATGAACGTCTGGCCATTGTCCTGGACGGCAATGTTCGTTCGGCCCCAAACATCAAGTCTAAAATCCATGGCGGCAGCGCTATGATTGAAGGTAATTTCACCTTTGAAGATGCCACATCCCTCGCCATTGTTCTGCGTGTTGGCGCCCTTCCGGCTCCGGTATCCATTGTTCAGGAAATGACGGTCGGTGCCTCCCTGGGTCAAGACTCGATTAATCAGGGGATCAACTCAGGTTTACTGGGCACAGCCCTGGTCTTCCTGTTCATGATTGTCTATTACCGCATGTCTGGCCTCATTGCCAACTTTGCCTTATTACTCAATATCCTCTTTGTGTTTACCGGTCTTGCCGCCTTACAGGCCACATTAACCTTGCCCGGTATCGCCGGTATCATTCTCTCCATCGGTATGGCCGTGGACTCCAATGTGCTCATCTTTGAGCGAATGCGCGAGGAATTCGGTCTTGGCAAATCACCCCGTGCCGGGATTCAAGCGGGTTACGAGAAGGCCTTCTGGACCATTGTTGACTCCCAGGTCACCACATTAATCACCGCCCTGGCCTTGTTTTTATTCGGCACCGGCCCGATCAAGGGTTTTGCTGTAACCCTTTCACTCGGTGTAACCTTCAATCTGTTCACCACCCTTTTTGCAACCCGCCTGGTATACGATTTTATGTATGAAAAGCGGTTACTTAAACCCATTAGATTCTTTGAAGCCTTCAAGCGCCCCAATATTGATTTTATGGGACTCCGAAAAATCACCTTCACCGCTTCAGGCATTTTGGTTCTCATCGGGCTCTTTTCCGGCATGCAGATCATTCGGGGTCAAGGCAACCTTGGTGTTGATTTCTCTGGTGGTGCCATGTTGCAATATAAGGCGGACAAATCCTTTAACATGACAGACGTCCGCACGGTTTTAAAAGATTATGACCTCCAGCCGGTCCCCAGCGAGAACAGGCTCATCGTTAAAATTAAAAGATCGGCTGAAGTCGTCGGAACTGAAGCGGAAGTTGTCAGCCAGCTCATGAACAATCAACTTAGTCAATATAATTGGGTCCTCGAAAGCCAGTCCGAAATCGGCTCGTCAGTCAGTTCCATGTTACAGACAAAGGCCCTGCAGGCTATTTTCATTTCGCTCCTCGGGGTCATCTGCTATCTGGCCCTGCGTTTTGATATTCGCTTTGGTGTCGCAGCGGCCCTTGCCACGTTCCATGATGTCATTGTCGTACTGGGGTTGTGTTACCTCTTCAATATTGAACTCACACTTCTCATCGTCACCGCACTCCTGACCCTTGCAGGATACTCCTTAAATGACTCGGTTGTTGTCTTTGACCGTATTCGTGAAAACATGAACAAGGAGGATGCACCGGACTTCAGGACGACACTCAATCTGTCCATTAATCAGGTTATGAGTCGGACCTTTGTCACCTCACTCACCTCAGCCATGGTCATGGCCTCCCTCTTCTTCCTCGGCGGAACCGTTATTCACGACTTTTCCTTTGCCCTGCTCGCAGGTATTCTTGTCGGAACCTACTCGTCCGTATTTATTGCCAGTCCAATTTTATATCTCTGGCGCAAGAATTAATCATGAGTCACGTGCAGCTGCCTAAACATATCAAGGAAATTTCTGAGCAGGATTCCTTCACGTTTAATTGTCATCCTGGAGTTCCATGTTTCACCAACTGCTGTCGCCAACTGGAACTTGCCTTAACACCCTATGACGTCATACGTTTACGCCGACATCTTGGCATTACCACCCGGCAATTTCTTGAGGAGTACGCTGTTATTGAATGGGAGGCCGGAGAATTCTTCCCCCGGGTCTACCTGGGCATGAAGGATGACGGCCAGGTAAGCTGTCCCTTTGTTACCGGGCAAGGCTGCAGTGTCTATGACGGAAGGCCTGGCCCCTGCCGGACCTACCCCTTGGGCCGCGGCGCGTTTCAGCTTGAGGATGGCAGTTACGGGGCGATGCATGTGGTTCTGCACGAACCCCATTGTCACGGTTTTGCTGAGAGCGATGTCCAATCGGTTGCCACATGGACCGAGGGACAGGAGCTGCACGAGTACAATCGTATCAATGATGCCATGATCACCATTCTTCACCATCCTGACACCTTCAAAACGAAATCATCAGCAGCACAGCGTTCACTCTATATGGACACCCTCTACGACCTTGACTCCTTTCGTGAACAAGGCAAAATTGTCGATGCTGCCCACTCAACGGACGAAGAATTGATCCTCGCGGCCATCAACTGGCTCAGGGTACAGCTCTTCGGCTTTTTCAAGTTCTAACGCCCATGCTCACCGAAGCGGTGCGCTGCACCCCTCAAAACAGGAATTGTCTTTCGCTGGAGCTCAGCAGTCAGTTACGTCGTATTGCCGCAACGTACTGCGATGCAAACGGCGGCTGTCACGGCCCGGACCATGCCCTGCGTGTAGAAAAGACAGCCCTGTATATTGGCCACCACATGGACTGTCGTCTTGATATTATTGCGGCGGCCGCCATCCTGCACGATATCGGCCGCCGTGAAGAAACAGCCTGCAAAGGGACGTTATGTCATGCCGCCTACGGGGCTGACCTTGCCCGGACCATCCTCCAGGAGCTGCACTTCAATGATCCCGACATCACAGCCATCTGTGATACGATTCGCTGCCATCGTTATCGTGGAGCCATGATTCCCCAGTCCATTGAGGCTGAAATTCTTTTTGATGCCGACAAGCTGGATTCCATCGGCGCAATCGGCATCGGCAGGGCATTCCTTTTCGCCGGGGAGATTGGTGCAAAACTGCATAATGATGATCAAAACCTTATCGGCTCAAAGTCGTACACCACCGAAGACACCGCCTACCGTGAGTTCAAGGTGAAGATGTGTAAAATCAAAGACCGGATGCTCACCCCCATCGGCAGACAGCTTGCTCTCGAACGTCACGCCTTTATGGAAGTTTTCTTCAAACGATTGGATAAAGAATTTTTTGGAAGTTAACCCTCTCATCAATGATATTTTTTTTTCAATGTGGTAGAAGGATATCCTGCAATGCAGAATAAATTATAAATGAATCATGCGCACCCTACCACAGGTCAACGGAGCCTACACATGTCAAAAGTAAAAGTCATTGTCCTCACTGGATATGGTACCAATTGTGAAAATGAGATGGCTCACGCCTGTAAACTTGGCGGTGCGGATCAAATTGATATTGTCCACGTAAGCGAGCTGCTGCACGGGGAATACAGTCTTGACGATTATCATTTTCTTAATTTACCCGGCGGTTTTCTCGACGGTGATGATCTCGGCGCAGGTCAGGCCGGAGCCTTTCGTTTCCGATATGCCACAGTAAAACCCACAGGTGAAAAACTGTTTACCCAGTTTCTGCGTTTTATAGAAGCGGGTAAACTTATCTTAGGCGTGTGCAACGGTTTTCAGCTCATGGTTAAAATGGGCTTGCTTCCAGGGTTTGACCATAAGCATGAAGAACGCCTGGTCAGTCTGACCTATAATGACTCATCCAGATTCGAAGATCGCTGGGTTAATCTCAAAGTTGACTCTGAGTCACCTTGTGTTTTCACAAAAGGATTAACCGACCTCTACTATCCTATTCGCCATGGTGAAGGAAAATTTGTTGCACGGGACGAAGCAACCATGCAGCGTGTTCTCGACAATAAACTTGTTGCCATGCGCTATGTTGACCCGATTACAGGTCAGACAACCACTGAGTTCCCAGCAAACCCGAATGGTTCTTATGACGGCATTGCCGGCATCTGTGACCCCACCGGCCGTTTGTTTGGCCTCATGCCGCATCCTGAGGCCTTTTTGAACCGCGTGAACCATCCTCGCTGGACCCGGGAAGATCTGCCAGAAGAAGGACAAGGCGTTGCCCTTTTCAGAAATGGTATCGATTTTATTCGTGCGAATCTTCTGTAAAGAAGAATAGTTACAGATGACAACAGCCAGCCAGGAAGGACTCGCCTCAAATGACTCTGCCAAGAAAATTGTTGCCAGTATCGTGGGGTTGCGTAAAGCAGCGCTCTGGCTCGGTTGTGCTGTTGTCTTTGGAACCGCTGTTTTATTTTTTGTTTCACCCCTAATTTTTGGTTTTCTCCAAACCCATCTCTCTCAGGAATTGGCGTTTTTCACGGTTGCTGAACCATTTCTTGCCCATGTCAAACTGGCCTTTGTCTCGACCATTTTCTTGCTGGTTCCGATCATGGTCTTTGCCCTCTGGCGCTCGCTATCCAAGCCCTTCAACTTGACCGTCCCAGCTCAATTCTGGTTTTTCATCTTCACCTGCTTTCTGTTTTACGCCGGCAGCCTCTTCTGCTACTTCATTACACTGCCATTTGGTGTAAAATTTCTCCTCGGTTTTGAATCAGAACAACTCAAATCCATCATCTCGGTCGGCCGTTTTGTAAACTTCATCACCGTATTCATTCTGGCCTTCGGCCTCATCTTTGAACTCCCGATCTTCATGGTCTTTTCCGGCAAGGTTGGTTTGATCAGTCGCAAAAAATTCCAGGAAAACAGGCGGTATGCCCTGCTCGGCATTGCCATTGTCGCAGCACTCCTCACACCCACCCCGGATGTCGTCAACATGCTCCTCATGGGTGGTCCTCTTTACTTACTCTACGAGGCAGGAATTCTTATCTTACGAGTCCTCCGGATAAAATAGGACATAACCTGTCCACAACGTTCTAAAACTCTTTGAGGATCATTCCTTTGGATAAGAGATAGGCACTGGTTACCCCGAGAATCTCAATGAGGCCGCAGGACGGACTTCGCGCTTTCACACACATCCCTGCAACCTCCTGCAATTCACATATCTTATATACCTGTTTCGCCCCTTCAATAAAGGCTGCACTGACATCTTCACCATCCCCGGTCTGCAAAAAGGCTGTGCCGTCAAGAACTCCCTGGCCATCACCACCAATTATTGTTGCCGGGTTACGGGGCGTTGCTAAACCGCCTAATTGTTCAGGACATACAGGAATCCAGTGTTTATCAGACAGAAAGAGTAAACAGGGTTTACTGGGCTTGCTTTTGGAGTCATATCTGGTTTTCAAACCAATTAAGCAACTGGACACAAGCCAAACTGGTCGTTTTCCAGGAAAAACAGCAGTTTTTTTCATCAATTTAACATCATACATAGATTTTTCTTTGCAGTTTCAGTAAACTAGAGTATTCAAAAAATAATTGGTCTTTAATTAAACAGTATAAAATTACATGGTTAAAGATCTGGCGGGGGCATAAAAAGAGGAGATCTGTACTCTCAGATTCATTACAAAGTTTAAACAACGAGATGCATTATGCCAACGATCAGTTTACCCCAACTCAACCCCTACGAGAGAAAGAAGCTTTTTATTCTTTCTGCTGTCACCTTCTGCTGCATGACCCTTTGGATTCTTTTCTCGCCAAACGGGACCTTGCATTTCTATACCGTCCAATCTGAACTTGCTCAAGTCGATAATGAAAATCTTTCATTACGTATTGAAAATGAAGAGTTACGTGCTGAAATAACCAAGCTCAAAACAGACTCTGACTATCTTGAACAAGTTGCCCGGGAACAAGGGTTACTTAAACGCAACGAAATGGTCTTTGTCTTTAAATAGTATCATCACCCTTAAACAAGCTGCCCGGCGAAAAAATCGGGTAGCCGGACAAGATCAGACCTCCATATCCTCAATAATCCACGTTACCGCGTCCAGAAGATTCTTTGCAACATAGGCGGGCTGAACCTCTTGAGTTGGACCGATGTACTCATAATCACCTGCTCCGTACCCTGTCAAAACCAGCACAGGCGTGGCTCCACATTGCACTGCAGCCTTCAAATCTGACCAGCGGTCCCCCACGAGATACGATTTATGCAAATCAAGTCCAAGATCTGCTGAAGCCTGATCGAACAAACCTGTCTTCGGTTTACGACAATTACAATCAAGTCGGTACTTCTCTTCTTTTGCTTCAGGATGATGGGGGCATATAAAAATGCCATCAACATGGGCTGCAACCTTCTTGAGTTCCTCATTCATTTTACGATGAACCCGATCGAGCAACTCCGCAGGAAAATATCCCCGCGCAAGCCCTGATTGATTCGTCACCACAGCCACCGGAACCCCGTGGTCATTGAGTAATTTAATGGCAACAGCAGCCCCGGGAAGCATAACAAAACGGTCTATGTGGTTGATATAGCCCATCTGCTCATTAATTGTCCCGTCTCTATCCAAAAGAACGCCAGCTCTCATTTTATTTCCTTATTCTATATTGAAATGAAATTTTCCTAAAAAATTGTATAACTCCTTAACCTAACAGGCTTTCTGCTTGCCATACCCCTTTACAAGCAGGTAGTATAGAGTATATTACTGATGACATAAACACAGTTTAACAAATAAGTCATTTTCCTTGAGTGGCATTGACCGGGGGGGCACCCAATGACAAACCACAACAACAGTTATAAACTTATGATTCAAAAACTCACCAAACAGCTGGCCTTGCCGTTATCTCTTTTCATCTTAACCGCTGCACCACAATTATCCTTCGGGGCCTGTATTGAAGGAAATTGCGATGATGGGTTTGGTATTTCCAAAAGTCGCAGTGGCACCTCGTATGAAGGACAATGGGTCAACGGTAAAAAAGAAGGACAAGGGACTCAAAATTATCCCAATGGCGACAGCTACACCGGTAGATGGGCCAATGGTGTCCGGGAAGGCGAAGGCACCATGCGCTTTGCCAATGGCGAAGTGCTTCACGGAATTTTTGAAAAAGGGCGATTAATTACAGAAACGGACATCACACCTAAAACGAAGGAACCGGCTCCGAAAACTGCGAAGAAAGAACCCGCACCCCAAATTAAGACCACAACTCCTGCTGTATCTGCTCCGGTTAAAGACACAGCTGAAAAGGTGTATCAACTTAAAGGCGGCATTAAATATGTCGGCGATGTTAAAAACGGCATTCCGCACGGCAAGGGTTCAATGACCTACCCTGACGGCTCAAAATATGACGGATATTTCAACAACGGCAAGCGAGATGGACAAGGGACCTACCTTCTTACGAACGGCATGGTTCATTCCGGCGCTTTCAAAAACGGCCTCGCGTCAGGTCACGGCAAACGAACCTATCCCCAAAACGGCACCTACACCGGCGACTGGCTTGATGGCCAAAAGCAAGGGCAGGGCAATTTCAGTTTTCTCGACGGCGGCAAATATACTGGAAACTGGAAACAAGGTGTTTACCACGGCCAGGGTGTACGTTTCTTTAAAGACGGCAGTAAGTATGTCGGCGAATTCCGCGACAGTGAAATGACCGGACAAGGCACCTTTACCGACCCTCAAGGGAATACGTTTCTTGGAAAAATGCAAAATGGCGAAGGAAAAGGAAACTGCACCATAACGTTCAGCAACGGCGCCCGCTACATTGGCGAGATTACTGAAGGGACCATGTCAGGCCAGCAGGCCAACTATATATTCAAAAATGGCAATAAATATATTGGTAATTTTACAAAGGGTCAAATGGGCCCCACTGGAACCATGACCTTTGCCGACGGAAAAACCTATGAGGGTGCATGGGCCGCGAACGAAATGCACGGCAAAGGTGTATTAACCTTCCGTGACCGATCCAAATATACAGGGGACTTTGTCAAGAATAAAGCCCATGGTAAAGGTGTTTTTGTCTACTCGAATGGCTCACGCTACTCCGGTGATTTTAAAAATGGCATGCGTGATGGTGCTGGTATTTTAAAATTTGAAAATGACGACACCTTCACTGGCAACTGGAAATCAAACCGGAGAAACGGCAAGGGGAAATACACCTTTGCCTCCAATATTTCATGCATTGGAACCTGGAAAAATGACCAGCTCATCGGCATCCCGACCTTTCAATATCCAAACGAAGATATGTATCAGGGCGGCATTAAAAACGGCCTGCGCAACGGGATGGGCGTTTACCTGTTTAAAAATGGTGACAAGTATAAGGGATTCTGGGCAGACGGGCTCATGCATGGCCAAGGTGTTTTCAGCCCTAAAAAAGGCTCAACCCAAAATGGCAATTGGGTTAACGGCCAGCTTTCGGCTCAATAACATATTCCATATAACCCGAAAAAGGCCCGAATCCTCTTTGAGGATTCGGGCCTTTTTTTTGATTACCGCGCCGGTATTCATTTAAAAATAATGATCCTGCAGTTCTAAACATTTACCCTCAACCAACATCATCTCAAATTTCTCCGCTGAAACAGGAGGACTGAAAAGATAACCTTGAAGCTCATCACACCCGAGATTCCGCAGAAAAACATACTGATCATATTCCTCAACCCCTTCTGCGACAACCTTCATTCGTAAACTCTTACCCATGGAAATGATAGCCGTAATAATAGCGACATCATCTTCATCATGCGGCGTATTCGCCACAAAAGATC
>JBFFNY010000023.1:0-11434 GCA_041562955.1 Desulfurivibrionaceae bacterium
AGAGCACTACACTGACACTGTAGGGGTCGGCGGTTCAATCCCGCCCGGGTCTACCAGATTTTCGAACTTCGTGATGCCAAAAAGTGGTGTTACGAAGTTTTTTGTTCAGGTTGATGTAAGGGATATAATGGCACAGGTTGAAATTTCCATAGGTGGTACAAGCGGGTCCTTTGATGCAGGGGTTACAGCCTCCGATGTTATAAAGGAAATCTGCTCTTCCAAAGAGCGCAAGGCAACCCTCGCGGTTCTCCATGGCGAGACCATGCTGGACCTGTCCACCCCGTTGATGGAAAATGCTGAGCTGACCCTGGTTGTGAAGGAGAGTGATGCCGGACTCGCCCTGCTTCGTCACTCCGCCGCCCATATCATGGCGCAGGCGGTCGTTGATCTCTTTGGCGATGACGTTAAGGTTGCCATTGGTCCTGCCACCTCCGACGGCTTTTATTATGATTTCGAAAAGTCTGAACCCTTTACCCCGGATGACTTTGAAGCCATCGAGAAGAAGGTTCAGCAGATTGTCGGACAAAATCTGCCCTTCGTCCGCCAGACCATGGATCGTGATGAGGCCATCGCCTACTTCAAGGAGCGCAATCAGGAGTACAAGGTTGAACTTCTGGAAGAGCTTCCTGCCGGTGAAGAGATTAGTTTCTACACCCAGGGCGGTTTTACGGATCTATGTCGCGGCCCCCATATTCCCCATTCAGGGTTGATGCGTGCCTTTAAGATTATGCGTCTTGCCGGCGCGTACTGGCGCGGCGATGAAAAACGTCCCATGCTGCAGCGGCTTTACGGCACGGCCTTTTTCAATCCAAAAGAATTAAAGACCTATCTGAATCTGCTTGAAGAAGCCAAGAAGCGGGATCACCGTAAACTTGGCCGTGAACTGGAGTTGTTCACCATCAATGATCAGGTTGGTCCGGGTATGGCCCTGTGGCTGCCGAAAGGCGCCCTGGTTCGCCGTCTCATCGAGGATTTCTGGCGTGAAGAGCATTATAAGAATGATTATGAACTGCTCTACACCCCGCATATCGCCAAGCGTGATCTCTGGGCCACCAGCGGTCATCTCGATTTTTATGCGGATGATATGTTCTCACCCATGGATGTTGACGGTGTAGAGTATCAGCTTAAACCCATGAATTGTCCGTTTCATATTGCCATTTATCAGGCAAAGAAACGCAGTTACCGTGAATTTCCTATTCGCTGGTGTGAGCTGGGTAATGTGTATCGCTATGAGCGTACCGGTGCCCTGCAGGGTCTGATGCGGGTTCGTGGTTTTACCCAGGACGACGCGCATATCTTTGTCCTGCCACGGCAATTGGATGAAGAGATTTTTAATATCCTTGATCTGAACCTGCAGATTCTGAAGACCTTCGGTTTTACAGAGTTTGAAGTATATCTCTCCACCCGTCCGGAAAAATCAGTGGGCAGTGATGAGAACTGGGATAAGGCCACAGAGGCCTTGAAGTCCGCCCTGGAGAAGAAAGGCTTAGGGTATGAAGTTGATCCTGGCGAGGGTGTGTTCTACGGTCCGAAGATCGACATTAAAATTAAAGATGTTATTGGCCGTTCCTGGCAATGCTCCACCATTCAGGTGGACTTTAACCTGCCCGAGCGTTTCGATATCAGTTACACCGGTGAAGACGGCAAGGAGCATCAGCCCGTCATGATTCACAGGGCGCTTATGGGCTCCCTGGAGCGTTTCTTTGGGGTGCTGATTGAACATTATGCCGGAGCGTTTCCGTTATGGATGGCGCCGGTTCAGGCCATTGTTTTAAATATCACTGATAACCAGGCTGACTATACGGAGAAGGTGTACAAGGCCTTGCGGAAGTCAGGTGTTCGCATTAAGAAGGATGTCCGAAATGAAAAGTTAAACTTTAAGATTCGTGAAGCGCAGATGGAAAAGATTCCTTATATGGTCATTATTGGCGATAAGGAAGTGGAGACGGAAACCGTCACGGTCCGTTTGCGTTCAGGAAAGAATTTAGAACCCATGAGTGCCTTAGAGTTCGCGGAATTGATCCGTCGCGAATCGGATATAAGCCAGGGTAAAGAGTAAGGGTTATTAATTACTATTTTGAGGTGTAGGTATTAAAAGAAAAAAGAGTGAGAACCAAACACGGGAAGTGCGGGCCAGAATTAACAGTGCAATTCGTGTCCCGGAAGTTCGTGTAATTGATGCTGACGGAGAGCAGGTTGGTGTGATGACTACCCGCGAAGCCATGGCTAAAGCGGAAGAGTCTGGTCTTGATTTGGTTGAAGTTTCGGCCAATGCAAAACCTCCGGTCTGTCGTATTATGGATTTCGGTAAATACCGTTATGAAGAATCCAAGAAGGCAGCGGATGCGAAGAAGAAACAAACTATTGTTGAAGTTAAAGAGATTAAGCTCAGACCGAAAACGGATACGCATGATCTTGACTTCAAAGTAAAGAACATTAAAAAGTTTCTTGAGAAGAATAATAAGGTTAAGGTCACCTTGCGATTCCGCGGACGTGAGATTGTCTACGCCCATACCATTGGTCGGGCCGTACTTGAGAAGGTGTTGGCAGAGATCGGTGATGCCGGGACTGTGGTTCAGGCACCAATCATGGAAGGACGCCAGATGGTTATGATGATTGCTCCGAATAAGAAGTAATTGCTGCGTGTTGGTTTAGAGTTCTGAAGCCTCTATTGATGAGGCTGGTGTTTTTTTAACCTGCTCCGCTTCGTGAATAAAAAAACATTTCTTTATAGCACAACCCTTTCCTCAATCCTGAAAATGTGTTAGAGGGTATCTCTGTTTTTTTTTCGACATTGATACCATGTGTATTTTTGTGCGGTAATGAGTAGATAACGTAATAAACCGCTAAAGGGTGTGTAACGTTAGATGTTTTGGATAAGTGACTTGGCGAAAGCTGAAAATTAATTAATTTAAAAAAAACTTTCTCGGTTTCTTTTTTATAGAAGTGAGCGAGTAAGTCACTAAATAATATATAGGAGGCTTTCATGCCTAAGATGAAAACCAAAAGAGGCGCAGCCAAACGTTTTAAGGCTACCGGTTCTGGTAAAATTAAAAGAGCAAAAGCGTATACAAGTCATATTCTGACCAAGAAATCCACTAAGCGTAAGAGAAATCTGCGCAAAGCAGGGCTTGTAGATGCAACGAGTATCAAGGCTGTGAAGCAGATGGTTCCGTATATGTAGACAAGGGAACCTCGCGTCCCCATTGTTACAGTTTGAAATGGATGGTTCGTATCATTATGAACATCCATTTGTTTTTTGTCGCCCTTGTTGAGGGGCTTACTAGCTGAACAGGTGTTTCAGTTATGTTGGTTTAAGGAGAATACCATGCCTAGAGTTACCCGCGGTTTTAAAGCACGCCGTAGAAGAAATAGAGTTTTGAAGCTCGCTAAAGGTTTTCGTGGTGGACGTTCAAGACTGTTCCGTTCAGCCACCGAAGCTGTTGATAAAGCATTGCAATATGCCTATCGCGATCGTCGTACAAAGAAAAGAGACTTTCGTCGTCTTTGGATTGCCCGTATTTCCGCAGCAGCCAAACTGAACGGCACCAGCTACTCCCGTTTGATGGGTGGTCTGAAGAAGGTTGCAGTTGATCTTGATCGTAAGTCCCTGTCCAACATGGCTATTCTTGATCCAGCGGCATTCTCTTCAATTGTAAAGCTTGCTTCGAACTAAAGTATAATGGAAGAAGCTCTGCAACAACTGAAGGGTGAAGCCCTTGCTGATCTTGAGAATCTGCAGACTCCTGAGGGTGTTGAAGCGTTTCGGATTAAGTATTTTGGTCGAAAAAGTCCGTTTTCCGGTCTCATGCGTGAGCTTGGTAAGGTTGCGGAGGAAGACCGTCCACGGTTGGGTCAGCTGGCAAACACCATTAAGAATGATCTTCAGGATCTTTTTGATGAGAAAAGAAGATTGCTTGCCTCCCAGCAGAGCGGCGCTGGCGACGGGGTGGATCTTTCACTCCCCGGCCGGACACAGGTTAATGGTAAACTCCATCCTGTAACGCAAATCATGGAAGAGATCTGTGGGATCTTTGAAGGATTAGGGTTTACTGTTGCTGAAGGGCCGGATGTTGAGACGGATTTCTATAATTTTGAGGCCCTCAATATCCCTCCCCATCATCCTGCACGGGATATGCATGATACCTTTTATGTGGATGACTCTATTTTGCTTCGGACCCACACCTCGCCCATGCAGGCGCGGGTTATGCAAGATCAGGAGCCGCCTCTCAAGGTTATTGCCCCGGGTAAGGTGTATCGCTGTGATTCAGATATTACCCACACCCCGATGTTTCATCAGGTTGAGGGGTTTCTGGTGGACAAGAAGGTGTCCTTTGCTGATCTGAAAGGGGTGTTGTCTGTCTTTATTGGTAAGATGTTTGATGATTCCATCCCGATCCGGTTTCGCCCATCCTTTTTCCCTTTTACTGAACCGTCTGCCGAAGTGGACATCGGTTGTGTGATGTGCGGCGGAAAGGGTTGCCGTGTCTGTAAACAGACCGGTTGGCTTGAGATTCTCGGGGCTGGCATGATTGACCCTGAAGTGTTTAAAAAGGTGAATTACGACCCTGATGTGTATTCCGGGTTTGCCTTTGGCCTCGGGGTAGAGCGTATTGCCATGCTTAAATACGGCATAAACGATATTCGGCTCTATTACGAGAACGACCTGCGGTTTCTCCGGCAGTTTTAAAGGTTAGAAATATTTGTAATGGTGAGGCCATATCTGGTTTCACCATTTTTTTTTATCGATCATGAACCGTACCATGATCAAAGGTTTTGGACATTTCCCGCGATGAAATTCACTGTAGATTGGCTCAAACAATATGTTGATTTCGATTATTCTCCTCAAGATCTTGCTGATCGTCTCACCATGGCTGGACTTGAGGTGGACGCGGTGGATGAACTCTTCACCGACCTTAAAGATGTCAAGGTTGCCCGGATCCTCGAGGCCAATCCCCATCCCGATGCCGACCGGCTTCAGGTCTGTCAGGTTGAAGTGGGTGATGAGGTCAAGACGATTGTGTGCGGCGCTCCCAATGCCCGGGCCGGTTTAATCACGGCTGTGGCTCTACCCGGCTGTGTTCTGCCCGGGAATTTCAAAATTAAAAAGGGTAAGATTCGCGGCCAGGAATCAGCAGGGATGCTCTGTTCCACCAAGGAACTCGCTCTTGCTGATGACGCCCAGGGTATCATTGAACTGCAGGCTGAGCTTGCCTCCGGCAGTTCCTTCTGCGAAGCCATGGGGCTTGACGATATTCTCATTGAGGTCGACCTGACCCCCAACCGGCCTGACTGTGCCTCGGTCATCGGTATCGCCCGTGAAGTTGCCGGGATGTGCGGGACTCGCATCAAGCATCCGGTGGATCTGGAGACCCTGCCTGTCCTTTCGGGTACAGACGCCTTCGATGTGACGGTGACGGATGCAGCCCTCTGTCCCCGTTATGTGGCCCGGCGTATGACCGGTGTCACTGTCGCCCCTTCGCCCTGGTGGCTGCAAAAACGACTCATCTCGGTGGGGTTACGGCCCATCAACAACGTGGTGGACGCCACCAATTTTGTCATGCTCGAATATGGTCAGCCCATGCACGGCTTTGATCTGACCAAGCTTGAGGGCAAGACGGTTGTGGTTCGTCCCGCCGCTGACGGGGAGACCATAACGACCCTTGACGGCAAGGAACGGACGCTGGATTCCTCCATGCTGGTGATTGCCGATGCCGCCAAGCCTGTTGCCGTGGCCGGTGTCATGGGCGGCGGTAATTCTGAAATTGATTCCACAACCACAGAGTTGCTCCTTGAATCCGCCTGCTTCAACGCGGTTTCGGTGCGAAAAACAGCCCGGAATCTCAATATTGGTACGGATGCGTCCTATCGTTTTGAACGCGGTGTTGATCCGGAACTGGCCCCTGTTGCGATGCAGCGGCTGGTGGAGATTCTGGAAGAGATCACCGGCGGCAAGGTTGACGCGGGTGGTGTTGATCTGGCGACTGGAGTGACCTCGCCATCTGAATATAATCTGCGGGTCGGCCGGACCAATGAGTTGCTCGGGATATCCCTCTCCATCGATGAGGTGAGTGCGTATCTGACCGGTATTGAGATGATCGTCCGTCCTGTTGATGCGGATACCCTGGGTGTGACCCATCCGTCCTTTCGTATCGATATTGAACGGGAAGCGGATCTGGTTGAAGAGGTGGCACGGCTGTATGGGTATAATGAGGTCGGCACCACCTTGCCCGTGGTCCCCATGTCGTTTGCCTCCCAGGATCCGAAACGGGTTCTGCGTAAAAAGCTGGCTGCGGTTCTCATTGCCCAAAGCTGCTATGAGGCCATCAATTACTCCTTTGTCTCGCCGCTCCATGCCGATCAGCTGGGTCTTCCTGAAGATCATGATTGGCGTAATACTGTTGCGTTGCTCAATCCCCTCACCGAAGAGCAATCAGTGATGCGCCGCTCGCTTCTGCCGGGGCTGCTTGAAAATGTTCGCCGCAATATCAATCATCAGAATAGCGACGTCCGTCTATTTGAAACCGGAAAGGTCTTTCATCCAAAGAACAAGGGTGAGCAGCCCGATGAAGAGCTGCGTCTTGGAGTGGTTCTTTCAGGAAAGCGGTACGGTCATGCCACACCACTCTACTGGTCGCAGGAGCATGTCGACATCTTCGATGCCAAGGGCATCGCTGATTCGGTGTTGTCGGAACTGCGTCTGGATCAGGTTGTTGAGATTATCGCTGAAGCTGAGGCTGTCTATGCCGGCGACCAATGTATTCGTCTTGAAATGGATGGCGCAGAGGTTGGTACGGTGTCCCATTTCAACCGGGAGTGTCTGAAACGATTCGGTATCAAGCAGGATGTGTATTATGTGGATCTGAGCCTTGATGTCCTGGTGGGACTGACTGGTTCGCCGAAGAAATTCTCACCCCTGCCCAAATATCCGTCGGTCCAGCGTGACATTGCCATGGTTGTGGCCCAATCTGTTGCCGCGGCTGATATCGTCAAATTCATCACCGACCGCAAAGAGAAAGACGTTGAGTCGGTGGAATTATTTGATGTGTATGAAGGTGAAAATGTTGGGATTGGCTTTAAATCTGTGGCGATATCTGTTACTTACAGGTCTGAGAAACAAACATTAAAAGAAAAGGCTGTGAGTAAAAGTCACAACCGTATTACTGACGCAGTCTTGTCTCATTTTGACGGACGTTTGAGAGAGGTATAAGGAAATGGAACGTTCCAACCTGACCCGCAAGGATCTAGCAAGAACTATAAATGAATCCCTAGGGTTGTCTCAGCGCAGTGCTGGTGAACTTGTGGATAGTGTCTTTACAATTTTACGCCAAACCCTGTTGAAGGATGAGACCATTAAGATTGTCCAGTTCGGGACCTTTACGGTCCGGAAGAAGACGTCCCGCATTGGCCGGAATCCGCGGACTGGCGATACTATGGAAATTTCCAAGCGTTCCATGGTAACCTTTAAGGCAAGTAAGGGATTGCGTGAGCAGATAAATTCTTGAACGGCGGGTTTCTATGACAGATTCGTTTGGCCATGGTTATATTATTGCAGATATTCCTGATAAGACGTATTTTAAGATCAGTGAAGTATGTGAACTTACCGGGCTGAAACAGCATGTGGTGCGCTATTGGGAATCTGAGTTTAAACAGTTTATTCGGCCGAAGCGAGCAGGGTCGAAACAGCGGTTGTATCGGCGTGCGGATGTGGAGTATTTCCTGCGGCTGCAGAAACTGCTCAAAGATGACGGGTTAACCATTGCCGGTGCCAAAAAGTTTCTGACCGCGAATCGGGATTGCTTACCCATTCAAGTCGCTCCTGAGCCTGAAAAGAACGTTGTTGCTGGCGGCGGACTGTTGACTGAAATAAAACAGGATCTGCAATCGGTGCTTGATTTGCTGGAAAGAAAGAAGGATCGGTAAGTCATTCTTGACAGCCAAAATATGAAGTGCTAAAAGATATCTCCTTCTTTGGAAGAGTCTGTTTTTGTCGTATGAGTTGTGAAGTGAAAAAAAATCGGGATGTAGCGCAGTCTGGTAGCGCACCTGGCTGGGGGCCAGGTGGTCGGAAGTTCGAATCTTCTCATCCCGACCATTTATAGCAAGGGGTTACGGTTTTTACCGTAACCCCTTTTTTTATGCGTGAACCGGAATGGCAAGCGTTGCTGGCGTATATTTTTTTTGTAAAAAATATTTGTCCACCTGTTACCGCCCTGGCGTATCGACTCTTTTCCGACCTTTCAGGCGGGCTTGGAATTCCCTGGATTTGTTCGTGTTGACCTCTCTGTATTCTCCCCCCTATACTCTAACAACAGCACAGCGTCGGATGCAACTTCAGACTTAATTGTGCAAGTCTCCGGGTAAAAATGAGATTTCACTGGGGCTGGTCCAAAATGGCGGATGGAGAATCGCACATTTTTTCACCGTTGTTGCAGGAGTCGCGCCGATTGTTTTTCCCTGTTGTTTCAGAAAGGAGAGGGATTTACGTGTGCATAGCTCTTCTGGTATGATATGGCAAGATGAAAGAACTGCTGCATGTCTCGTGGGAATCTGGTGTTATCTTTTAACAGGAGGAACGATGATGGGTGCCGAAAAGAATGAGGATAAAGGGGTTGAAGAGGAATTGGCGGTGTATGAAAAGCTGCGGCAACGGGTCAGTAAAACCTTTGCTGACTTGAATGACAAGATCAATGCCGACTCGATCAGTCATGCGATGGAAAAGGGGATGGCAGAACTTAAGGACGCGGGGGAGTACTCGAAAGAGATGATCTCACGGGTTGGTGACACGCTGAAAAAAGATATAGCCTCATCTATAAGCCATGTGAAACCCAAAATTGCCGAGGATATCGAGGAAACGCGCCAGGATTTCACTCGGTTGCAGAATAAGGGTGGCGCACTCTGGCGGGATATCTCTAATGAGGCGGAATATGTCAAGAACCTCTCTCTCGACAAGGGCGGCGCCTTCCTCTTGAATGTGACGCGGGGTTTAAGTGAATGGACCAAGGGTCTGAGTGATAAGCTCGATACGTCTCTGGCTTATAAGACCGGCGAGATCACCCATGGCGGGACGTTCACCTGTACAAACTGCGGAGCAGAGATTCATCTTAAAAAACCGGGCCGCCTCCCGCCGTGCCCTAAATGTGCAAAAACCGGGTTTCGGCGCTCCTGACATAGGCATAGGGTCGACCGGCGGCGGTGCAGCCGGAGTTCTTTGCTCGTTGCAGGGCCTGTTGCATGGTGGGGTGCAAGGCTCGTTGTCGCTCACCTCAAAGATGGAGATGGGGCTCAGCGGATCCTTGCTGACTTGAGCCTCTCCAGAAAGAAATTTTGAACCAGGAATAATGGAAATCGTCATGCAAAAAAGTGTATTGATTGCGGTTCGTGACGCGACAAGCTGTGGTCAGGGGGTCCGTTTTGTCGGCTCCTTCTTTAAAAATCATACGGATCTGACCCTTACCCTTTTTTATGTCATGCACAGGAGTATGGCCTGGGAAGGTCTGGATGACCCCTGGTCCAAAAAAAATGACGATGTCACCATGCTGCCGCCTGAAATCAAAAAAGTCTTTGCTCTATGCTGTAAGTCTCTCGAAAACAAGGGGTTTGTCGAGGAGCAGATCAAAAAGGTGTTCCGGAAGAAATCGCGAGAAACCATGCAGGATATTCTCCAGGAATGCAAGAACGGACTGTACGACGCTGTAATCTTCGGTAAAAAAAGCACTTCTTTTGTTGAGGATTTCCTCTGCGGCAACAAGGGCCATGAGGTTCTGGAAAAAGATCTCACCGCTCCGGTCTGGTTTTGCCGTGATCCTGACGAGTCCCGTGAAAATGTCCTCTTATGTGTGGACGGATCAGCCGTGGGGGAGAGGGTGGCAGACCATGTGGGCTTTATCCTGCAGGGTGAAACCCACCACTCGGTAACCCTGTTTTATGTTGATAACGGTCAGGGTGTCATGCCGGAGAAGGTTTTTGCGGAGACTGCTGCGGTATTGAAGTCCTTCGGCCTTTCTGAGTCAAGAATCCACAGGGTGACGGTCAAGTCGATGCGTGTTGCCAACGCGATTTTAAAGATGGCCGAGCAGGGTAATTTTGCCGCCATTGCCATAGGTTCCATCGGTCGTACGGGCCCAAAAGGGGTTTACGAGAGAATCGTCGGCTCAAAATGTAAGAATATCTTTAATGAGATTGATAAAGCCGCACTCTGGATTGTGCCATAATCTTCTTTTGGTCTTGTATGATGTGCATTCCGGAAGTTCATGTTGCCCCCTGTCCTGGCCGGCAAGAACGGACTGTGTCCAAAATATTCTGGAGCTGATATATTATGTTTGAATGGATTACGAGTATCGAAGCATGGATCGCCCTCGGCACATTAACCGCCTTGGAGATTGTGCTGGGCATCGATAATATCATTTTTATTTCCATCATTGTAGGTCGTCTGCCTGCAAGCCAGCAAAAGGTGGCACGGAATATAGGGCTTGCCCTTGCCATGGCAACACGGTTGGTGCTCCTCTTCTCTGTCGCCTGGATCGTCAGTTTGACTCAGCCCTGGTTTTCGGTGCTGGGGCAGACTATTTCTGGGCGAGATCTCATCCTGATTGGCGGCGGACTCTTTCTTCTGGCCAAAGCGACGCATGAAATCCATAACAGCCTGGAAGGGACAGATGAACTCAGCCCGTCACTCCGGCCGGCAGGCATGGGCAGCGCCCTGCTGCAAATTGCCATATTTGATATGATCTTTTCCCTGGATTCGGTCATTACCGCTATCGGTTTGGCCCAGAAGTTTTCTGTTATGGCCATTGCCATTATCATTGCGGTCGGGGTCATGCTGTTTGCCGCGAAATCAATAAGCGATTTTGTTGACGATCATCCAACCATAAAAATTCTGGCCCTGTCCTTTCTCATCATGATTGGCGTGACGTTAATTGTTGAAGGGTTTGATGTCCACGTTCCCAAAGGGTATATCTATTTCGCCATGGCCTTTTCTCTTGGTGTGGAAATGCTCAATCTCCGTTTGCGTAAAAAACAACGCCATCCTTTGAAATTACATAGAAACGCGGACTGTCCTTAACTCGGTGGCTCCAGAAACGTTGTCAGTCCCCTGCACCCGGTCGGTCCGGACCTTATTCTCTGCCCTCAGCATCGGACTGGCGGTGATGCACAAAAAAACCGTGCAGCAGCCAGCCGATGACGATGCCCGTCGCCAGCTCTTCGCGTGTTGTAATTGGTTTCGGGTATGTTGCTGTGCTGGTGAGCTATTCCGGCACAAGGGTGTTCCTGTTCCAGGATTTACTCATAGCCAGTTTCGCCGTTTGAAAAATCGGATCATGGTCAGGGCAACCGCCAGCATGACGCCCCAGAAGACAAAATAGCTGTACCGGTAATGCAGTTCCGGCAGATTCTCAAAATTGGTTCCATAGATCCCGGCAATAAAGGTCAG
>JBFFNY010000024.1:0-11372 GCA_041562955.1 Desulfurivibrionaceae bacterium
CCTGATCCTGCCCTGCCTGCAGTTCCTGAGAAAATGTTCTGTGCAACGCGGGAAAATCCTATCTCCGTCGAGGCTGAGAACGCTTAGGTTGTACCCTTAAAAAAGAGAACGGGTTGATCTCTCTTGTGAAAAACCTCTCTTGTCCCTTGATAAGAGAGGTTTTTTGTCTTTTTACCGCCCGGTTGGTGTACTATTTCTTCTCCAAGATGTCGTAGCGCTACATGCAGCATCTCTTAAACTTCACACCACTCCCGCAAGGACAGGGGCTATTTCGTCCCGGCTTACCGGCTTGTGGCTCGTGCAGATCCCCATCCACATAAAACCAGAGGTTTTGTTGCAGCATAAAGCGGCTGGTCTCATGCAGAACTCCGATAGTTTTTCCTTGTAAATAGGTGGCCTTAAACTCCACCACTCCATCATTCCCATGGCAGGATGATGTGATGATCTGCAGGTCAAGCCATTGGGGTGACTGCGCCATGTCGAGGGACTTTGGTCTTGTGGATGGATCCCAGGTGTGTAACAGATAATCTACATCCTGGTTGACATAGGCTGAAAATCTGGACCGCATTAATTCCAGAGGAGACTGGGCTGCTTTTATGCCTGAGAGAAAAGGTTCACAGCAGGTTGCAAAAAGTCTTTTAGACCGGCATGGGCATGGTTTCATGAATTATTTCCCCGGGTGAATCAGGTGGAGTTTTTCTTTTTTTGAGAGGCATTTGATTTGATATTCCCGCTTGCATGCTGCAGACCTGGATGGCTGTTTTTCAGTGTAAACCACTGTTACGGGGCGTTTGCTCCTGGTGTATTTTGCACCGGACTTAAGATGGTTATGTTCATGGAGACGGCGCTCAATATTCGTCGTTACTCCTGTGTACAGGGAGTGGTCTGCACAGGCTAAAATATAAACAAACCACGGGGGGTGCGCATGGTGCATGGGGTGCCTCGACGATGTCGTGAAAGAACGAAATGGATACTGGTTATCAGTTTCACTAAAAGTCCTCATAGATCAACTACTTAATAATACTTTTTATTGCTTTTCCCAAACACTGTTATTAATTTGAATTTTATTATAATGGTCCGTAACGCCTTATATAACCGTGGTTGAGGCTTGTTTCTGTTAGGTGGGGAGGGGAGAGTAGTGCACAGAGCTTTACTGGAACAAGATACAAATCGCTTAGCGTATCTCATTGAGTATAACCCGAATACCGTCATTATAACCACCCCGGACGGGTTGATTGAATATGTCAATTCGGTGTTCACCTCGGTTACGGGGTATACGGCTGAAGAGGTTGTTGGGCGTCATATTGATGAGTTGAAACTGGATGATTTAAGTTCCATCACCACGCCCTATTCCTGGTCTGATGTGAAGGAAGGATATGTGTGGGAAGGAGAGTTGCTCAGCAGGAAAAAGGATGGTTCGCAGTTCCCGGAGCAGGTCTTTTTACTGCCCATCACCGATGGCGGTGATACCGTTACCTCTGTTTGTCTGATTAAGCGTGATATAACGGAATCTAAAAAATCGGAACATGATCTTCTTGCCTTGACCGAGACGTTGGAGCAGCGGGTTATGACACGAACCAGTCAGCTTGACGCCTCGAATCAGGAGCTTCTGGACACCCTGGATCAGATTCAGGATATGCATCATCATTTGGTGCAGTCTGAGAAGATGGCATCCCTCGGCGGCCTGATTGCCGGTGTGGCCCATGAAATTAATACACCGGTCGGCGTTGGTTTTACTGCGGCGACGCATCTGGAAAAGACCACCCGTCACATGCAGGGTCTCTTCAAACGCGGGGAGATGAAACGCAGTGATTTGGAGGGGTTCATGGAGACCTGTGTTGAATCGTCCAGGTTGCTCCATTCGAATCTGAACCGTGCCAGTGAGTTGATCCGCAGTTTTAAACAGGTGGCGGTTGATCAATCCGGTGAAGGCAGGCGTGAGTTCCGTGTGCGAGAGTATATTGCTGAAATTCTGCTGAGTCTGCGCCCTGTTTTAAAGAAGACGAACCATGTGATTGCCGTGTTCGGGGACCGGGATCTGGTCTTGAATAGTTATCCCGGTGCCTTTTCACAGATTGTCACAAATTTACTGACGAATTCGCTGAATCATGCCTATCGGGATGAGGAGGCAGGCAGGGTGGAAATTAGTTTTGAGAAAAACGAGACCCATTTTATCCTTGTCTTTGTCGATGACGGCTCAGGCATAAGCCGGGAAAATCAGAAGAATATATTTTCCCCATTTTTTACCACCAACCGCGAGAAAGGCGGCAGCGGGCTCGGGTTACATATTATTTTTAACCTGATCACCCAGCGTTTACATGGAACCATTGATTGTGCAAGTCGCGAGGGTGATGGAACGACCTTCACAATCACCATTCCCAATGAACTTGTTTCTCCTAAAATAGGGCATCTGTAGCTTTATTTTAGGCAGGAATGGCTGAAAGGTTCGTTTGGTTTGGCGTGAATGGTTTTGTGGGAGAAAGTTGAACGAGAGAGAATTGTCAAATGAGTGATGAGCTGCTTTTTGCTGATGAGGATTTGGGAGAAGTGGAGATGGTCTCCACTGAGAGAAAATGGAAGGTACTGGTGGTGGATGATGATGAAGAGGTTCATTCCATCACCACCCTGGTGTTGAAAGATTTCAGGTATGCGGATCGGAGTCTGGAGTTTCTCCACGCCTACAGCGGCCGTGAAGCCAAACAACTTATTGAAGATCATCCCGACACAGCCGTGCTTTTTCTAGATGTGGTGATGGAAAAGGATGACGCCGGCCTTGATGTGGTTAAATTTGTCCGGAAAACACTGGGGAATGAATTTGTGCGGATTATTCTCCGTACCGGTCAGCCCGGTCAGGCTCCTGAGGAGAGGATTATCGTTGAGTATGATATCAATGATTATAAGGAAAAAACCGAGCTGTCCTCTCAAAAGCTTTTCACCGTGATGGTGGCCTCTCTCCGAACCTACCAGCATATGATTACCATTGACGCGAATCGTCAAGGCCTGAAAAATATCATTGACGCCTCTGCATCCCTTTTTGAACAACGTTCGGTCAAGCGGTTGGCCTCTGGGGTCTTGACCCAGCTCGTGTCGATTGTCGGCATGAGTCCGGATGCCTTTGTCTGTCAAGTGGAGCCTGAGGATGAAGAGTTGGACCATGATGGCGTCACAGTGCTTGCCGGTTGCGGGATTTATGAAAACCTGACTCGTTTGACAGATCTCGGTATTTTACCCGCCCAGATTTTTAAGGATGTCCAGCTGGCGGTTAAGACGCGGTCCGGGTTTGCTGTGGCGGATCGTTATATCTGTTATTTTGATTCCGCAGAATCAAACTCCGCGGTATTGCTCTATTGTGACGGCTGGCAGAAGCTGAATCTGATGAATAAGGCCCTGGTTGAAATTTATTGCACCAATGTCCAGATTGCCTTTGAAAATGTGATTCTGAATCAGGAGATTGAGGAGACGCAGCGGGATATTATTTTTACGCTGGGAGAGATTGCGGACGCCAGGAGTCATGAAACCGGGGCCCATGTCAAGCGGGTGTCGGAAATTTGTGGAATTATTGCGGAGAAAGCTGGACTGCCGACTCAAGACGTGGAGATGCTGCAGATGGCGTCTCCCATGCATGATATCGGCAAGGTTGCGATTCCTGATGGCATTCTGAATTTTCCCGGGAAACTCAATGATGCCGATTTGGCCAGGATGCAGGATCATGCCCATATCGGCAGTGAAATGCTGGCGTCATCCCCTCGCAAGGTCATGCAGATTGCCGCTCTCATTGCCGGACAGCACCATGAGAAATACGACGGTTCCGGTTATCCTAAAGGGTTGCAGAAGGATGAGATCCATACCTTTGCCCGTATCGTCGCCCTGGCTGATGTGTTTGATGCCTTGACGAATGATCGTGTATACCGCAAGGCCTTTGATCCGGATATGGTTTTAAATTATATCGAGGATAATCGCGGAACTCATTTTGACCCGCAGTTTGTCGATGTCTTTTTTGAAAATATTGAAGAGATTATGGCTGTGGCCTAGTGTTCTTGACACCCGGTTTCATGGTGTCAACTGGAGGCCGAGGAATAGGAACGCAAGGCCCTGTTCCAGAACCACAGGAGAAAGAGGGTTAAAAGCAGTGACACCCCTCCGGCATGCAGGAGGATTCCGGCGTTGAATCCTTCGAAGAGGGTGCGTGCCGGAAAAGAGGCAATGAGCAGGAAGGGGAGAATGGTGGTGAGACCCCGGCGGAGCATGCCGCGGAATATCGGATCAGGCCGTTCGGCAAATTGTTTCAGGGAGTAGAAGAGCATTTGAAAACCGTGGGCCGAATGGGTCCAGAATACAGGAATGACAAAGCACATGTGGATGATCCAGTACAGGTAGGCGCCATTCACAAGGAGCAGCAGAAAGACCAGGATCTGTCCGGTGGAAAACTCGCCGGGATAACGGAGAAAGGCCCATGTCAACATTGAAGCGGCAATGATGAGGTTGACAAAGGAGTTGGCGGCAAAGTCTCGATGGCTCAAAAAGAATAACGACGAGACGGGCCGGATGAGATAATAGTCGAGATTGCCCGTGTTGACATGTTCAGGCAGCATCCACATGTTGTTGGCATGCACGGTCATGTGTATGGCGTCCACCAGGAAAAACCCGCATATAAAGATCAGCATCTGATCAAAATCCCACCCCCCCACCATCGCAGTATGTCTGTAGATAACCCCGAAGAAGATGATGTGCACCGCGTAGTAGACCGTATCCATGACAATACGGAAAAAGAAGTCCAGCCGGAATTCCATGGCCCTGCTGAATGAAAAGCGCAGAAAATAGAGATAGAGCATGATATAGCGCACCATCAGATTCCCACCCCGGTATATCTCTTGTTCCCCGCCTTCCAGATGAGCCAGGAGCATGCGGCCAGGAGGAGTATCCAGCAACTCATCACACCAATCCCCATCCATAACTGCTGGTGACCAATATGGCCTGTGAGTATGCGCACGGGAAAATGATAGAGGTAGGCAAACGGGGTATAGGCCAGAAGGGAGACCGCCCAGTCGGGAAAGAGCTCAAGCGGCAGCATGGCGCCGCCGAGCAACCCGCTGATAAAATGGTTCATGACAATGAGACTCCAGACATTATCGGCCCAGAACGCCACAAGCTGCAGGGGGAGGGAGAGGGCGAAGAAGAGCAGGTTCGCCAGCATCACCACATTGATACAGGTGAGAATGGTGATCGGTGTAATGGTCATGGCGTCTGGAAACTTGAAAATCAGCGGGGACAGGATGCCGAAGATCACCAGTTGTATGATCGCGGGCAGGAGCGAGCCGAGATGTTCGGCATACTTAAAGACCAGATAGGGGGTGGGAAAGAGCTGATACTTGGTGAGACTGCCCTTATAGATATCATCGGCGATACCAACCATCTGGTTGGGGCCGCGGACCAGTTTGGCGATGAGGATGACCAGCACGTAGTACAGGATCATTTCTTCGAGGGTGTAGCCGCCAATGCGCCCCTGTGCTGAAGCGGTGAAAATGGAATCCCAGAGAAAGTACATGACCCCCATGGCGGCGAAAAAAGAGACGATGGCGTTGACCCAGAAATCCACCCGATAACTCATACCCTTACGGAGTTCCAGGTTGACGATTTTAAAGAAGAGGCGGGGAATCATTTTTTTAGGCGCCGGCCGGTGTTGGATTGACGGAGTGTTTATGGATCATGACGTTTCAATAACATTATATGGAATCACTAAAAATAGTTTCAATGACATCGGCTGTGTTGACCTCGCCCACGGAAAGATCGGCTCCGCAAATGTTGGCGAGCAGATGTTGGGATACGGCGCCGACTTCCTCTGTTTTCACTTTAAATTTAAGTTCGTCACCATTATCTTCGAGGAGCTCGATCTTCGGGTCGAGTTGCGGAATATTGCCGGGGGTGTGCATTTTCACCGTGATAATCTTATGGGTTGAAAACTGCTTCACCACATCCTGCAGTGGGCCGTCATAGACAAATTGACCGTTGAGGAGAATGACGACCCGTTTGCATAACCGCTCAATATCCTCCATGTAATGGCTGGTGAGGATCATGGCGGGCTGCACCGTGTCACGGTATTCAAGGATGAATTTGCGGATCGCCCGTTGGGCTGAAAGGTCAAGACCGATGGTGGGTTCGTCAAGATACACCACCTGGGGTTTATGGAGGAGGGCTGCAATGAGCTCCATCTTCATGCGTTCGCCGAGGGAGAGCCTGCGGATCTGGATGTTGACTTCATCCCGGACATCGAGCATGTCGAGCATGAAATCCAGCATCTCCTGATGTTCCTTGGGGGGAACCTGATAGATTTCCCGCAGGAGGAGAAAACCGTCCGCCGCCGGCAGATCCCACCAGAGTTGCGCTTTCTGCCCCATGATCAGGGCGATTTGTTTGCAGAAGTTGTGCTGCCGCTGCCAGGGATTGAAGCCCAGGACATCAATCGAGCCGCTGGTCGGGTGAATAATCCCGGAGAGCATTTTTACAATGGTGGTTTTGCCCGCGCCATTGGCACCGATGAGCCCCAGAATTTCACCCTTGTCCACGTGAAAGCTCACATCCTTGACTGCCACCTTGGTGATCGTGTCCCGGACGAAGAGGGACTTCATCGAGGCGAGAAGCCCCGGAGGCTTCTGGTGGACCGTGAATTCTTTGCGAAGGTTTTGGACGTGAATCATGGTTTTTTGTTCAGGAATACCGGTGAGTGGTGGCTGGGGAAAAGGGTTTTTGGAGGAGCAACGCCGCGTACTGTACCAATAGGAATACCATTAATCACCCGCATGCACAATGGATCTTGAGTGGGTGACGGCGGTTAAACACAGGTCAGGCGGTACAATGGCTCCGGCAACCTGATGCGGAATCGATTTGATACGGCACCTGCTTTTTTTATGAATATCCCCGGGGATTTCTGTTACTGTACGCTTCATTTCATCATAAAGATCGTCAAACCGGGTGCGGCTTGCCGGGTTGTCTAACCTTGAACGTCTACTGCAGGAGAATCCATGAATATCCAGTGCCCGAAATGTGGTCAGGATCATGAGGTGGAGGCATCGCGAATCCCAGCTGCTAAATTTAAGGCGGGTTGTCGTGGTTGCAAAGAACAGTTTGTCGTGGTCGTTGTGACCTGTGACTGCGGCGCCCGGTTCCAGCAGGGTCGGGGGTGTCCGGCCTGTGCAACGGAGAGGGAGCGTGGTGAGCAGGAGGTTCCTGCAAACGGGGACGAGCCGGTGGCGCAAGCCCCCGAGTTTCGACAGATGGAAACGGTGGACCAGGTTGAGTCGTCCGTCAAAACGGCGCGCGAATCTCATCAGGTTCAGTTTTCAGGACGGGGGGGTGAGTTCTTCCGGATCTGGATTGTGAATCTTTTTCTGACCATTGTGACAGTTGGCATCTATACCCCGTGGGCCAAGGTTCGCACCCGGCAATATTTTTATGCCCATACGACGATCGCCGGTGAACCCTTTGAGTATCTGGCCGATCCCATGATCCTGCTGCGCGGCTATCTCCTCATTGGCGGCGGGTTCCTGGTTTATTCCTTCAGTCAGGTGGTTCCGGTGCTCAGCGGCCTGATTCTGTTGTTTTTTTACATCGGTTTCCCTTGGCTCGTCTTTAAATCCCTGCGTTTTTATGCCCATAACTCCTCCTTTAAAAACGTCCGGTTCCAGTTCCTCGGCTCCATTGGCGAGGCGTACACAACCTATCTGGCGCTGCCCATAGCGATTCCCTTTACCCTGGGACTGATTGTCCCATACTGGATGTATTATAAGAAAAGGTATTTCTTTGAAAACTTTGCCTTTGGCGCCACGCGGTGCAATTTTACGGCCCAGGCCAAACCCTTTTACTGGATTTATTTCAAAGCGGGCTTAATGATGCTGGTGCCCTTCTGTCTTGTGGGTGTTGCCGCGGCCGTTATCATTCCCCGGTTTGAAGAGGTGGGTGGCCCGGCCATGGATGGGGGGATGCAGGCACTCCTCATCGGGGCGGTTGTCGTCATCTATGGCGGCTTGATTCTGGGTTCCACCTTTGTCCAGCAATACATCTATGCCCGCACCATGAATTATTGCTGGGGCCAGTCTGATCTGGGATCGGTTTCCTTTGAGTCGACCCTGAATCCTGGGCGGCTGATGCTGATTCAGGCCACGAATATTCTGGCTGTTGTCGTGTCTGGCGGGCTGCTTTATCCTTGGGCCAAGGTTCGCAAAACGAAATATATTCTTGAACAGTTGACCCTGCACACCACGGGCGGCCTGGATGATTTTTCCGCTGCAAGCGCTGCAGATGAGGCGGCCTTAGGTGAAGCGGCCATGGATTTCTTTGATTTTGAGATTGGACTGTAATGCACTGTTCTGCAACGTATCTGGACGGTAAACGTTCACGGTCTTATCCGGCCGTGGTTCATCTCCTCTCTGATGAGGTGCGGGTGGAGGATGAGAACGGCAATGCCCTTGAGCGGGCGATGTTTGTCAATATCACCCTCTCCCCGCCGTTGAGTAATCGGGATCGGTTTTTGAAGTTTGCCGGCGGTGCCCGCTGTCAGCTGAGTGACCCTGAGATGATTCGGCTTCTTGACCGTCATCTCGGCTCCTCCCCGCAACTTGCCCTGGTCCATCTTCTCGAATCAAGCTGGCGGATGGTTGTGATGAGCTGCGGCGTTCTTATTGCCTTGACCTGGGGGTTTATGGCGTACGGTATTCCTGGACTTGCCAGACATGTGGCCATGGCCGCCCCGCCGGCAATCATGAATCAGCTGAGTGAGAAGAGTGTGGAGATGCTCGATGAACGGTTTTTTGCACCCTCTGAACTTGGCGAGGGACAGAAAGGCGAAATTCGGGGTCTGTTCAGGCCGGTCTGTGCTTATTTCAGTGGAGATGGAGCCTGTACAGGAGAGTTATTGTTTCGCAAGGGGGGGCAGCGCATTGGCGCCAATGCCTTTGCCCTGCCTTCAGGCCAAATCATCATCACCGATGAATTGATTGGTCTGTCCCGGTCTGCGCAGGAGATTGAAGGGGTTCTGGCCCATGAAATGGCCCATGTCCAGGAGCGGCACTCCGT
The DNA here is from genome assembly GCA_041562955.1 of Desulfurivibrionaceae bacterium. Lineage (GTDB taxonomy): Bacteria > Desulfobacterota > Desulfobulbia > Desulfobulbales > SURF-16 > JAJRUT01. The sequence goes on from JBFFNY010000024.1 coordinate 9,070, forward strand.
CCGCCATGCCCTGCAGCAGACCGGGGTCTTCTTGCTGATCTCGGCTCTGGTGGGCGATATCGGTTCTATATCGTCACTGGCGACCACCTTGCCCATGGTACTGGTGGAATCAGGCTATTCCCGTAAATTTGAGGAAGAGGCGGACCGTATTTCCTGCTTATATCAGCTGGGGCGCGGCAAAACATCCAGACCCTATCAGGCCATACTTTCGCGGATGACACAGGGGAAGCCATCGGATTCATCGGTGTTCTCCACGCATCCGGCAACGGCGAAACGGATCGCGCTCATGCAGGAGATTGAGGAGGGGTACAGGAGGGACGGGCGGTGATGGGCGAGATGCCGCACAGAGGATGGGAATCCTCTGTGCATGCGGTTCAGGTACGGTCTATTTTTCCTGGTCTTCCAGCGGGTCGATAACCACAGCAGGGCCCTGATTGTCCAGTGGGTCCTCCAGGCTGTAAAGCATGTCGCCATCGAGATCCGGCATGTCAAGATCATCGAGTTCGTCGGTGGAGAAGTCAAATTCCGCAGATGATTTCTCAAGCGTAAGCGGTGGTTCCGAGTCTGCACCTTCATCCAGCTCAGCCAGGGCGAAATCATCATCCAGGTCAATTTTTTCATACAGGATGGCAACATCATCCACCTGGTCGATATGTTCACTGTTCTGCTCCACGGCCTGGGGTTCCAGCTCCAGCTTGGGCTCAACCAGGTCCGCCAGTTCCGGAGTTTGATCCATCTTCACGGTGTCGACAGGGGGCGCGGCCTGGGGTGTTGGCCGCGTGTCTTCGTCGATCTCGGTGAGATAGGAGGTCAAAAAGGAGCGAAGCTCATCTTTGATCCGCTCTTTCTCTCCAGAAAGGACATTGATCTCATTCTGCAACGCCTGCAATTCACTCTGCGTTGCCTCTAGAATAGCGGTGGACTTCGCCTTGGCATCTTCCTGCAGGCGGGCGGCATGAGACTCAGCCTTCTGCTTGATATCGTCGGCAAAGGATTGGGCTGAGATAATGGCATTTTTAAAACTCTGCTCTTCTTCCAGTGACTGATTCTGGGCATTTTTCAAGGCTGTTAATTCTTCTTTTATCTTACTGTTCTCAGTGGAGAGAAAGAGATAGGTCTCAGCGATTTTATCAAGAAAGGCGTCGACCTCTGCCATATCATAACCACGAAACCGCTGGTTGAACTGTTGATTCTGAATATTTTCGAGGGTGAGCAGCATAGAAAACTCCTTATGGTGGGAAGTCTTAACCGATGTTACGGGCAAGTTGGGCAATGGCGCGCACGAGGAAATTTTGGAGAAACATAATAGCCAGCATGACAACAATGGGGGAGAGATCCAGACCTGAGGTGTAGGTGAACGGCAGCGCTTTTCGTACCCGGTAGAGCACCGGTTCCGTGAGGTTGTTGAGGGCGCGGACAATGGGATTGTACGGGTCAGGACTTACCCATGAAATAATGGCACGGCCGATAATGACAAACATATACGCCTGTAAAATAAAATTAAGCAGACTGGCAATGGCGTCCAGTAGGATTCCGAGAAAAGACATGGGCTCAAAGGGGGTTTGTAGCACTTCAACATAACGTGCGGGTTAATCGTTCAGGGTCTTATGAAGCTATAGGCAAGAAGCCTGACCTTGTCAAGGTGTCATTTTGCCGACGATCCGTCTGGTCTCTCTGGCCGCACGGCAATCCGGACTGTTCAGCAGAAACGGGGTCTGTTTGCGGATGGCCTGAACCACCTGGGTGTCTTGCGGCAGAATGCCGAGCAGTTCCGGGTTCAGACCCAGAAATTTATTCAGCACGGCACCGATGCTGTTGAAGGTTTCCAACCCTTCTTTTTGACTTTTAACATTGTTTACAATGAGTTGGAACCTCTTTTTCCCGTATCGGGAGGCAAGGATCTTCATCAGGGCATAGCCATCGGTCAGGGATGTGGGGTCTGGAGTGATGATAATAATATTGCGGGTTGCCCATTTTGAGAACCACAGCACCGAATCACCAATCCCGGCGGCACAGTCGATGAGGACCACATCAAAGCGGTTGATGATGGTGTCCAGCATGGAGGTCAGGAAGAGCTGCTCTTCCTGACTGATGCCGGCCATTTCAGGCACTCCGGAGCTTGCCGGCAGCACGCTGAGGTTGTCCATCACCGGCAGTAGAACGGTTTCAATATCCCGTCCCAGCTCCACGGTCTCCCGGATGGTATGGGAAACGTGCAGTCCGAGTGCGACATCGACATTGCCGAGGCCGAGATCGCCGTCAATGAGCAGGGTTTTAATGCCTTGCTGGGCCAGTGCGGTGCC
>JBFFNY010000025.1:0-11340 GCA_041562955.1 Desulfurivibrionaceae bacterium
CGCTGATGTATTTTTCTATTTTTTCCCAGTAGCCATCGGAATCTCTTATCTTTTTACAGTGCATGCATATAGGCAAAATACCTTTGAGGGTTTGTATCTCATCCAGTGCTATCTGCAGTGCTTTTTGTCGGTTTTTGAGTAACTCATACGGCTGTTTGATTCCGTTGACAATAGCGGCATTGTAGATGAGGTAAAGGGCGGCAATCTTGAAAAGATGTCCTATTAAGTTAGATGTGCCATATACACTTATGTAAAAGGTAAAAGAAAGTTCCGAAAGAATAGTAAGGAGTATTGAGCCGAGTATCAATTTGTATGTTGAAGGGTTTAAGTGTTGTTTTTGTCTTGAAACATAGATAAAGGCAAGGGCCAGGATTATTGAGATTACATATTCACTCTGTTTTTTAAACAGAGTGAGCCCTTTGTCTTCGATGAAGCAGTCCGGAAAGTGTCCTGTTGAGATGCTGACCGCAATCAGAGCTGTAAATATTGAAAATAGGGTGAATGTGATTTTGTAATTTATTTTTCTGGTTAAAAAAAATGGGCAAATTAAAAGGCTTATGCTTTCGGTATATCGGGCAACAATCCATAGCTGGGTGGGGAGGTTCGCATCATTTCCAGAAAATACGCCCATGCCGCGATATGCCAGGGTGTGGGTGAAATCGAATATGACAACGAATAGAAAGGCGATGCCGAGGAATTGAAAAAAATCATTGGCGGTGTATTCTTTGGTATTCCAGGCGAACATGAAAATCCCGCAACCGACGATGATGCTGAAAAACTCAGCCAGGCTATGAAAAAAAAGATAGTTGTATTGGGCCGTGATAATAAGGAACGTCGTCGCTACGATTAAAGCTGAAGTTTGGAATATAATTGTTTTCATGGGTAAAGATCCTGTCCACCTTTAAATGGGTGCGATACGCTGGTTTAAAGAGTTTTATAAGCCGGTTGTGACCATTGAATAGAATTGACTATAACGTGTTTATTCTCTTGGGTCCTGTTGATGTAAGTGTCAGGTGTATGGTCTTTAATTGTCGTGCCGGTGAGTTGTGTTGCACGCAAGAGGTGGCTCTGCACCTCTACTCTTGGTTCAAAAGTTCAATTTGCTCATTGTAACAGTCTGGACAGACTCCATGGGTAAATTGTGCCTCAGAGTGAGTGCCGATGTAGGCTTCAAGCATCTCCCAGGCCCCTTTGTCATCACGGATTTTTTTGCAATAACTGCAGATCGGGATGATCCCACGTAAAATTGTAATTTCATCAAGAACGTTTTGAAGTTCCCTGTTCTTATCTACAATTTTTTTACTGGCCTTTTTAAGACGGCGTGTCGCAAGACAGGCAATCGCGAGAGAGACACACACACCTGCAACGGTTAAGAATATGGTGATCTTCTCAAGCCGTGCCTGACTTGATTCGGCAAAAGTGAGGAAGCCGGTTGCCTTTCCCCGAGCATATGATGTTAATTCTAACATTTTACCTTCAAGACGGGCGACGTGATGAGCGCCCTTGCCTTTTGTTATCAGAATGGCGTTTTGTTTATCACCTGATTCGAGTAGGTGCACGACTTCTTCCCGTATGGGCCTCCACTCCATGAAAAGTTTCCTGGTTTGCTCTTCAATGATTGTACCTTCCTCTCCGAGGATATCTTTTCGGATGATATCGAGTTGCTGGAAAACCTTCTGTTCCGCTTCATCTATATCCTTCAATGTCGCTTCTATTTCATCCGGAGAGACTGCTAACACAACATCTTTCATACTGCGGTGCATTTTTGTTATGTTGAGGGCCGCATGCAGGGAGGCATTAGAGACAACAAGTGGATGTTCGTAAATCGTCCGGGTGAGATGCCCTAATGTGAACAATCCCTTGATCGTAACAATGCCGAACGACAAGAAGAGTAGAATAATGAGCAGGAAGCTCAAGTATGGTTTTAACCGTTGCATCTTATTGGCGAGGTAGGGCATTGATTTCTTCTTTTAAGAATGAATGGTGAGCGAACGTCCGTCAGGGCCAGGGCTTGCTGCTTTTCTGACCCAAACGTGGCGGATTGAGAAGGGGCTCTCCCTGCTCATGCCTACTCTCGCTGTTTCAGCGTAAAGGGGGGTGTTTGGACCCGTCAAGAACATTGCGCACCGCCACCGCAAGGTCTTTGGTGACAAGAGGTTTTACGAGATAACGACAAATGCCAAGGGCCTTTGCTTTTTCTTCATTCATTTTTTCACTATAACCGGTACATAAAATAATAGGCATCTCAGGCCGCACGCTAAGGATTTGCCTTGCAAGTTCCTCTCCGGTCATGTCCGGCATTGTCATATCTGTTATGAGGAGGTCATACTTGGCGGGATTCTCCTGAAACAGGTGAAGAATGTCATTGGGATGAGTTGAAGCGGTAACCGTGTAACCCAGGCCCGTGAGGATTTTTTGGTTTAATTGCGTAATCGCGTCGTCATCATCAACGATGAGAATCTGTTCATGCCCGGTAGGAGCAGGATTTGACCGTTCCTGCGGCACTGTTTTTTGCACGTCTGCAATTGTTGGCAAATATATGGTAAACGTGGTTCCTTTTCCTGGCTCACTGGCAACAGAAATATGACCGTGTAGACGAGTTATGATGCCATGCACGACGGCAAGGCCGAGCCCGGTGCCTTCCCCCTGTTCTTTGGTTGTATAGTAGGGCTCAAAAATTCTGCCCATAACGTCTTTTGTCATGCCGCCCCCAGTATCAGATATCTCAAGTTTAAGATATGGCCCTGGTTTAAGATGCATTGCTGTTGGTACGTCTCCCGCAGGTAATTCGATTTCTTGCAGAGACACATCCAGCACACCTCCTGTTTCTCTCATGGCATGGTAGCCATTCGTGCAAAGATTCATGACGACTTGATGGATTTGGGAGGGGTCGGCTAAGATGGCTTGGCAATGGGGATCAATGTTTTGATTGATCGCAATTGTTGTCGGGATTGATGAACGTATAAGTTTCAGTGCTTCTTTGACAATCAGTTGTGCTCTCAGGGGGATTAACTCCAGATTATTTCTCCGGCTGAACGTGAGGATCTGTTGCACAAGCTCCTTGGCGCGGAGGCTGCCTCTGAGCACTTCGTTAAGGTCTTGCTGCAGGGTATCTGGGTGATCAATATCCATCAAGGCGAGTTCGGTGTAGCCGATTATTGCTGACAGGATGTTATTGAAATCATGAGCAATACCGCCGGCCAAGGTGCCGATGGATTCCATTTTTTGTGACTGATGGAGTTGCACTTCCAATTTTTTGTTCTCGACTTCAAATTTCTTTCGCTCAGAAATATCAGTGGATATAGCACAAAGCCCCCAGGCTTGACCCTTATCATCCTTTAACGGGAATTTAATTGAGAAATATGTGTGCAATGTCCCATCATCATGTTGCATAATTTCTTCTACTTCTATTGCCTCGTCTTTTTCCAGTGCTGATAAATCGTTAGCCCATAAGGATTCAGCAACATCCTTGGGGAATAAGTCGAAACTAGTCTTACCGATAAATTCCCCGGGCAATGAACCTCTCAGGATATGGAATTTTTTATTCACAAGAAGAATTGTGCCAGCTAAATTTTTTATTGAGATGAGGGCCGGGGAGTGGTCCAGAATAGCTTGGAGTTGCTCCTGGTTATCTTTTAAGTTTTTTTCAGCCAGGATTCGGGAGGAGACCTCGTCCTGTAGGCTTTCTTCCCTCTGTTTAACCGCGTCGACCATTGTATTGAGGGCGTTGGCCAATTGCTCCAGTTCAAGATATGAACCGGTTTGGAATCGTGACGTATAATCGCCATCTGTGATGGCTTTCGAGGCTTCGACAAGATTGGTGAGCGGGGTCAGCAGCAGGCGGAAACAGATAATTGAAATTACCGTTGCGATAATCACAGCCACAAACAGCCCGCTGTAAATGAAGGATTTGACGGTCTGAATTGGCGCGAGGATATCTTTTACCGGTTGTGAAACAGAGACAATCCAACCGTAACGGGGAACACTTGTGACACTCGCAATCATTTCGATATTGTTGAGTTTGTACGGGTATGTCCCCTTGTTGCCGGCAAGGCCCTGCTGAATATGATAAAAATGGCCGGTGTTAAATCTCTCCAAGACCTTGACTCGATCTGGGTGGGCAATGACATTGCCGGTACTGTCGGTAATTTGCACATGACCACTTGAACCAATTGTATAGGTGTCGGTGATGTCATTCAGGAAGGACAGGTTGATGTGGCCAAGCAGAACACCTCTTGAGAAAGGCAGGCTCAAGGTCACAGTCGGCATGCCGGTCTGCAGTGAAATAAAAGTTTTTGACCAATAAATCTTTTTGTCCAGGCTGGCTTTCTGAAAGTATTTCTGGTTGGACATGTCCAGGCCAAGGCTGTTGCTGTCAAAGGGGAAAATGTCGGTCACGATGCCTTGATGGTCGATTATGACGATCATGTTGAAAAGGTCATCTGTTTTCACAAAATAATTAAAAAACTCGTCAACTTTATCGTTGGCAATCATGCCCTGGTCGAGCATCGTTGCAACTTGTTCGAGATGATGGACGGGTATTTTGATTAACTTGTCAAGTTCACTGGCAACAGACTCTGCCAGCAGGATGTTTTTACTGGAGGCCTCTTTTTCCATGATGAGACCCAGGTGTTGAGCAACCCAGAATGATGTCGCCAGAAAGGGGAGCAGCGAAACAAAAATAAAGCTTGTGATCAATGTCTTTTTAAGGCTTATACGCATCTTCATTTGAGTCTACATTCCAATTTGGCCCACCGTTTTGATCACGGAATCCTGTATCTCTAAGATGTACAGTGGACGCCTCGGGTCACCAAACTCGTCGAAATGAATTGTGTCGGTGATCCCGGTAAATCGGCCCTGCTGCAGGATCGTGTCTTTCAATGTTTCCGGGTCTTCTGTCTTGGCCAGGGCCTCAAAAAGAATATGTGCCGATTCATAGGCGATATAACCATTAATGCTCACCGAATCGTCAAATCGGGTTTTGTATTGTTCGTTAAAATCCAGCGTCTTTCTGTCTGACGATTGCAGATTAAGTTCAACAAGGCAGGTCGCACCTTCAACGGCTCGGCCGCCATTTTTAATAAAATCACTTTCCGGCAGTGTCCAGGGGGATGTGGTTATTTTAATTTCAGGGTCAATTAAGCGTAGATGCTGGCATAGTAAGGCCCCGTTAATGGCATTCGTGATGATGAGGACGCCGTCGGCTCCTGACGTTATGACGTTTTGCGCAATATCAGCGGCGGAATATTTTTCAAGAGAATTAAAGGGGATTGCCACGGAGATTTCCCCCCCCTTCTGGGTAAAGTTTTTTTGAAAGTGGTCGCTGAAAGGGATGGTGTGATTCGGATTTGAAAGGTCATAGATAACCGCCGTTTTCCTGAAACTGTAACGGTCATAAGCCATGTCTGCTATTAATCTTGTCCGCCGGTCGTCGGGAACCATCAAACGTATTAAATAATCATCCAGCCCTGTCAATTCGGGTGTGGTTGATCCTGTGGCAAGCATTAACACCTTGCTTTCGTTTATAAACGGAACCGCCTTAACACAGAGGGTGCTGAGGTAATGGCCGATAATCGCGACAACGCCTTCTTGAACAAGCTCTCTGTCAACCCTGACGGCATCCTCGGCATGTCCCTTGTCATCCTTGATAATGAGTTCCACCATTCGGCCGCGGATTCCGCCCGAACGGTTGATCTCCTCGACGGCGAGGGTGACAGCATTCCTGGAGTGAATTCCAGAGGTTGAGGCAGGGCCGGTCAAGGTTGTTGCCAGGCCGATCTTAATGGTTTCTTTCTGCTTGGTGCAACCGGATAAAACCGAGAACAATAGGGTGCTGGCGCCTGCTGTAAAAACAAGAACTAACATCCATTTCAACGGAGATTTCGTAATTATATTCATATCCTACTCCTCAAATGACTAGTATATGAATATAACTTTTGTAAATCAATTATCTTTTACATGGATTAATTTTTTAAGGCTCGAGTGTCGGGTTTTCCAGGCTCAGCGAGCAATATGGGCTGACCGTCAAACCGTTGCCATGGCTATCGATCTCATACACCTTCTCATACACCTTGGAATTGCTGAAGCCGGCCTCCGGATGAGGTGTGCACTCTGGACGCAAGACGATTAGCTCCATCCATTTTTTGTGGTCTGATCTGCGGGGAAACATGTCCATAGGGTATGAACCCAGTGCTGAGGCCATTTCATGTTCCGGGCCACATGGGTTGCATTTTTAATGCAGACCTGGCCTTGGTCGAATTTGAAATAACCCTCAGGCTCTCTTCAATATTGAGATCAGAGCTGCACTCTCCCCGTCTATCTCCAGACCTGATCCGAGCCGCGCCAGTCTTCAGCATCATTTTTCCGTTGCGCATCGTTATCGTCGCGCTCTTCATCGTCCTCGTCTCGATATCTGCGGCGACGATTATTTTCCTCATCCCGATGTTCATCATCCTCGTCACGGTAGTCTCTGCGCGGATCTATTTTTTCGTCGCGTCGTCTCTGTTTCTGATCTCGATATGTCTTGCCACGTTTTTTGTTGTTCTTGCTGTACTCATCCCGTTCATGCTCGTCACGGTACTCTTTGCGCGGATCTATTTTTTCGTCGCGTCGTCTCTGTTTCTGATCTTGATATGTCTTGCCACGTTTTTTCTCGTTCTTACTGTACTCATCCCGTTCATACCCGTCACGGTACTCTTTGCGCGGATCTATTTTTTCGTCGTGACGTCTCTGTTTCTCATCTTGATATGTCTTACCATGTTTTTTGTCGTTCTCCCGGTACTCTTCCCGGTCATCATTCCGGCCCTGATGTGGCTTTTTATTGTGAATTTGCCGCTTATTTCTCAATACGCCCGGAGGGTAGCGCTTGACGGTCTGCTTGTGGTAGAGGTGCGGCTTGGGGCCTTCAAGTTCCATAACAACGTAATTGTCTCTGTCAATATGGATGTGCGGCGGCAGGACAGGTGCTGAAAACCATGCATGATTACTGAAGTAAAAATAGATATTGCGGCTGGTGTCAAAATACACCTGATGGGCAGGGAAATAACGGTAGCGGTGGTGAGCCGCCCTGACCGGTGCCTTTGCATAGGGACTAACCCGTGGGACAATAGGTGGCGGAACGGGGAGGGGCAGGCGGCGGACCCGGCATCCTGCAAGCGTCGAGATTAACATAATTGATATGATGGGCATCAATATTGTCTTGGAGCGATAATGCATAATTTTCTCCTGGCGGTTATTCGTGACCTGCTAAAGTGTGGTCTTAAGGGGTTAGGAATCCTGCATCTGGGCAATGAAGGTGTTGGAGCTCTGGATGGCGGTATTCATGTTTTGGATGAGAGTGTCTATATCCTTTTCCAGAACTGAAAACTCGGCCTGTAACGACCCAATGGCCTGGGCGTTCAGGTTATGCTTGAGGAATAAAACATTATCCCTGAATGTTTTCAGGACAGGCGTCATGCTTTTTTCAGCCGTATGCATGGATGCGAGCATCTTCTGGTACCGGGCTTTGGTCTTTGCCAATTGTTTCTTGCTGGAGTCGCGTAACTTCTTGTTTTCATATAGTTTAAGTTCTTGTTCCCATTCGTTGAATAGGGCGCTGGATACATTTTCAATCTTGTCTATGCGGTCCGTCACTTCGGCACTTGCGCTTTCACAACGGAGGTATTCTTCGTTGAGTTTGGAATATGCCTTCTGGAGATTGGTGTTTTTTAGTTCGACCACCGAACTGAATTGCTCCAGGGCAGATTTGAATTGCTCCTGAGCCTCTGTTTGGGCATCTCTTGCCCCTGCAACCCGGTCGACTAAAATATCCCGTTTATGCACGCCAATTTTTTCCATGGCTGAATAATAAGTTGAAGAACAGCCGTTAAGGAAAAGAACAAGAAGCAGCAGGGCTAATATGTTGTACGAAGTTTGTTTTGCAGGGCACATTATGTTCTCCATGAGGTTTGTGATCTAAGCAGAATATAAAGAGTACGTGGTCTTGGCAACTAGTATACGTAATTTTTAGAGTTGCCGCTGCAGAACGGCCACATATCTTTTGAAACCTGACTCCCATCCCTGGTTCAGCCGCGCCGCAGGGCCTTGTGGAAATGATCAAAGCTTAAAGGGGCCTGCAGGCCGTTCTTGCCCGGCTGTAAGGACTCCGTAAGATATCGGTGCATAAAGTTCTGCTCCCGCCTCCGGCAATCTTCCAGTGAGAATTTCAACCGTACCGGTGCCGGCCGGTCTTGACGACGCGATTTCTGTGTGGAACGATGCCAGGGCTGGGCGAAAACCCTCTGGCCGGAATGGAGCAGGTAGAGAAAGGAGTGATGGGTGGAAATGGATCCAGCCCAGGGGTAATGGTCCAGGTGATAGCGCCTGGAGAGGGCGTCTATTTTTTCCTCGAGATCATCCTGTGCCAGTGGTGTAGAGCTGTCTTCTCCCATATTGAACAGCAGAAACAAGCGGAAGACATCACCCTGGGTGTGGTACACCGAGGCGATGCCGTATTGCTCTGGATGACAGGAGATCAGGGAGCCGGGCGTCAGGTTGAACTCCCCGGTGATGAACTGATCGACCATTCCGCTTTGCTGATCGATCAGGGCCAGGGTCTCTCCCGCCTCCTGTCCTGTTTCTCCGGGGTGGCTGAGAAAGGTCATCCAGCTGGTTGAGATCCCGGCCTGATGGAAATTGCGGTTGATCCTCCGGATCAGATCGGCATCGATGCCCTTGTTCATCAGGTGCAGGACGCGGTCGGAGCCGCTCTCGACGCCGAAGGCCACGGCCCGGAGCCCGGCCTGATACAGCAGGCGGCACCGTTCCGGGGTGTAGGACGGCTCGATGCGCAGGTCGGTTGACCAGCGGATGTCCAACCCCTTGGCGATGATCCTCTGGGCCAGGGCTGCGACATAGGCCGGGGAGAGGACATCCGAGGAGAGGTAAAAATTGCTGACACCGTATTGCTGCTGCATGGCCTGGAGGTCGCAGGCGGCCCGTTCGACCGCAATCTCGCGATAGGCGTGCCTGCCTGATTGATTGAACCCGTAGCTGCAGAAGGAGCACTTGTTCCAGTAGCAACCCCTGGTCGGGCTGTACAGCAGGAGCCGATCTGGGGCAAGATAGCGGCCCGGATCAAGATCGGAATAGTCGGGCGTGGCTGCGTCGTTCAGGTCAAGGGTCTCTGCCGGGCCTTGCATTATTGAGCCGGGTGTCGATCCTTTCATCAGCAGATTTGGAATGGCGGCGAACCGTTCAGGTTCCTGAATTCCATCCTGCAGCAGCGGCAGGAGTTGTTCCAGGGTTTTTTCCCCTTCCTGCAGTCCCACCGCATCCACATACTCAAAGATTCGGCTGACCGTCTCCGGGGAGCTGTTCCGGACAATCTGATCAATACACGGCCCGCCCAGCATCAGAAAGCAGTCGGGGAAATATTCCCTGATCAGGGAGCAGAGATAAAAGGTTTCGGGAATCTGGGAGACAAAGGTGAGGGACAGGCCGATAAACCCAGGGGTGGTGAGATCCGCCAGCTGCTGGCGATAAAACGGGTCAAAGGGGCTGCGCTTTTTTTCGATATAATAGTCAAGGAGCTTGAAGTCCCAGGGGGCGACCAGGTGATCCGCGCGGTTGAAGCTGAACCGGAAGGGGAAATACACCCCCTCCATCACCTGGAAAAGATCTTCAAAACCGTCCCGGGCCCGGAGATAGGCTTTTTTATCATAGAATTGTTCAGGGTCCTGCATGACAGTCAGGCAATCGCTGTAGTCCCGGCACAGGGGCAGGGCCTCGGCAACCCGCTGGTACTCCATCTGTTCATAGAGGGATAGTTTTTTCCGGCGGTGTAACGCACGCAAACGCTGGGTCAGTCTCTGCTGCCATTCCTCCATGGTTGTGGATGCCAGGAGAAAGTGGAGACCTTCAATATTATAATCCTGGAGTGAGACCTTGATCCCGCGTTTGCCCAGATATCCCTTGAGGGCAGGCAACCCCACGTAGGCCCAGGTGGGGTCGGCAAAGGGCGGGAAGATGAGAACGGATGGGTTGTCCGGGCCTGTTGAGGGCGGGTTTGTCTGTGGGGGCATATTCATTTTGAGCGGATTAATGTTGTTGGTTGTCCAGGGGACCGGAGGCCAGGATGTTCAGGGACAGCGCCTCGGCGACCTTGATGCCGTCCACGGCTGAGGAGAGGATCCCGCCGGCATACCCCGCACCTTCGCCGGTGGGATAGAGCCCCCTGGTGTTGATGCTCTGCAGATCGTCGTGGTTGCGTTTGATCCGAACCGGTGATGAGGTGCGCGATTCCACTCCGGTGAGCACGGCATCAGCCAGATCAAAGTCTTTGATCTGGTTGGCAAAGGCGGGAAGGGCCTCGCGGATCGCCGTAATGACATACTCTGGCAAGGCTTCGCTGAGATCGCAGAGATGGACGCCGGGGGTGTAGGAGGGCTGCACCGAGCCCAGCGCTGTGGAGGGGTGGCCGGCCAGGAAGTCGCCCACCAGCTGAGCCGGCGCCTGATAGGTGCCGCCGCCCAGTTCAAAGGCCCGCGACTCCCAGAAACGCTGGAACTCCATGCCGGCCAGCGGCCCGCCAGGGTAGTCTGCCGGCGAAATGCCCACCACGATGCCGCTGTTGGCGTTGCGTTCCTTGCGGGAATACTGGCTCATGCCATTGGTCACCACCCGGCCCGTTTCGGAGGTGGCGGCAACCACGGTGCCGCCGGGACACATGCAGAAGGTGTAGACCGATCGGCCATTGGTGGCGTGATGCACCAGTTTATAGTCGGCGGCACCGAGCAACGGGTTTGCACCTTTTTTGCCGTGGCGGCTGCGGTCAATGAGGGACTGGGGGTGCTCGATGCGCAAGCCGATGGAAAAGGGTTTCGCCTCCATGTAGATGGAACGCCGGTGCAGCATCTCAAAGGTGTCGCGGGCACTGTGACCGATGGCCACGACCAGATGGCGGGTCGCGATCCGTTCGCCGCTTGCCAGCACCACACCCTGCACCTGGCCGTCCTCGACCTCGATGTCATCGACCCGGCTCTGGAAAAGAATCTCGCCCCCCAGTGCCTGGATGTTTGCCCGCATTTTCTGCACCATGCCGACCAGCTTATAGGTGCCGATATGGGGCTTGCTGATATACATAATTTCCGGCGGCGCCCCGGCCTTGACAAATTCTTCCAGGACTTTCCGGCCGTAATGCTTGGGATCTTTGATCTGGGTGTGCAGCTTGCCATCGGAAAAGGTGCCGGCCCCGCCTTCGCCGAACTGGACATTTGATTCCGGATCAAGGATGCCCTTGCGCCACAGGTCGAAGGTGTCCTTGGTCCGTTCCTTGACGGCCTTGCCCCGCTCAAGAATCAG
>JBFFNY010000026.1:0-11303 GCA_041562955.1 Desulfurivibrionaceae bacterium
AGAGGGGATTCGGGTGGTGATGAGATCTTTCTCTCCGGAGATGACATGCTTGAATCGGCTTTGCGCCGGGCGTTAACGGGCGATAAGGCCGGAGAAATTCTTGATGATATCCGTTCTGACTGGCGTCTGACCCTGTTTACAAAGGCGCGGAAACTGGAGCCGAAAATCCTGGTCAATTTTCTGCGGAATGAACATCCGCAGACCATTGCCCTGGTGCTGTCGGTGCTCGATCATTCCCAGGCCGCGACGATCCTTGCGAATCTCAAGGAGGAGCAGCAGGTTGAGGTGGTTATGCGCATGGCAGAGCTTGACAAGGTGTCCCCTGATGTGCTGGTGGAGGTTGACCGGGTTCTGCAGGATGAGTTGTTGTCGGTGGAAGGCATGGAGGGGCAGCGCCTCGGCGGTGTTGAGACGGTTGCGGAGATCTTAAATAATGCGGACCGGGCCCTTGAAGCCCAGGTGCTTGAAGGGGTAGAAGAACAACGGGAAAGCCTGGCTGAAGAGATACGCCGGCTTATGTTCGTCTTTGAAGATCTCCTGTCGGTTGATGATCGTGGTATTATGTCGATCCTTAAAGAGGTGTCCACCGATGATCTTAAACTGGCACTCAAGACCGCATCGGAAGATTTACAGGATAAGGTCTTTGGTAATATGAGTAAGCGCGCTGTGGACATGCTCAAGGAAGATATGGAAATCATGGGGCCCACCAGGCTTAAAGATGTAGAGCAGGCCCAGCAGGCCATTATCAAGATTGCCAAACGTCTGGAGCAGGAAGGTAAGGTGCAGTTATCCGGCGGTAGCGGAGGAGAGGATGAGTTTGTCTAGTATTGTCGAGGTGAAACCTCGAAAAGGATATGGAGAGAGCTTTGTCTCCTTTGAAACCATGGTTGATTCGGATGATGCCCCTGTCGGTCCCACACCGCAGGAGCTTGCTGAGAAGAAGCTGGAGCAGGTTAAGGCTGAAACAGTCCAGCTTGTTGCCGCTGCCAATGCCAAGGTTGAGCAGATAAAAAAAGAGGCGTATGCTGCCGGTTTTGCCCAGGGTGAATCCGAAGGGCGCAAGGCTGGACAGGCGAGTTTTGATGAAAAAATAAGGTTAATTGCCGAGCAGATTGTTCTCCTTTCTGGTGAGCGGCAACAGGTGCAAAAAGAGTATGAAGCTGATGCCCTGACGTTGATCCGGGTTATGGTTGATAAGTTGACAAACCATGAGGTTTCCGTGAACCCCAAGGTGATTGAGGCTTGTCTGGCAAAGGTTATGACCTATGTGATCGGTCAGTCCAAGGTGGTGGTGCATCTCAATCCGGAAGATTTCCTGACCATCAAGGATGTGGTTATGGAGAATCCGCTCTTCCTTGAAGGTGCTGGCCGAGTTGAGCTCATGGAGGATCTGGCGATAAGCCAGGGCGGGTGTCTGCTGAAAACCGCCTTTGGTGAAATTGATGCCACTCTTGAGCATTGTAAAGAGCAATTGGATCAGGCCGTTGCCCAGGCATTCCTCGCGTCACTCGCAGAGGAGTAGTTCTTTCTGTAGTCTAATGTTTCAATTTAAGGTGTTGATTTCACATCATGCTCAATCTTTCCCACTGCATAGACGTTGTCCAGAATGCTGACTTGATTTCGGTTCGCGGACGGGTCAGTCAAGTTATTGGTATGGTGATTGAAAGCCATGGCCCCGGTGTGCCTGTGGGTTCCATGTGTGAGGTGGATATCAATAAAGGGGAGAGTCGTATTCCGGTTGAAGTGGTCGGTTTCAGAGAGGGCAAGACGTTGCTCATGCCCCTTGGTGAAATGCGTGGTGTCGAACCTGGCGCCCTTATTCGCATGGTGGGCGGGCAGCAGATGGTGCCGGTTGGGAACAGTCTGCTCGGCCGGGTGCTTGACGGTCTCGGCAACCCCATGGACGGTAAGGGACCGATTGTCGCGTCTGGTTATTATCCTCTCTATGCTGAACCCATGAACCCCATGGCGCGGGAGAGGATCAGTGAACCGGTTGATGTGGGGGTGCGCGCCATTAACGGCTTGCTGACCCTCGGCAAAGGGCAACGTATCGGCATTATGGCCGGTTCCGGAGTCGGCAAGTCAACCCTGCTTGGGATGATTGCCAGGAATACTGCCGCCGATGTTTCCGTGATCGCCCTCATCGGTGAGCGTGGTCGAGAGTTGAAAGATTTTATTGAACGGGATCTGGGGCCCGAAGGTCTTGCCCGTTCTGTAGTTATTGTTGCCACCAGTGATCAGGCTCCCCTGGTGCGGATGCGCGGGGCGTATCTGGCCATGGCTGTCTCTGAATTTTTTAGAGACCAGCAGCGGGATGTCATTCTCATGATGGATTCGGTCACCCGCTACGCCATGAGTGCCCGTGAAGTCGGACTTGCCATCGGTGAACCGCCGACCTCGAGGGGGTATACCCCGTCCGTGTTTTCCCAGTTGCCGAAGCTGCTTGAACGGGCTGGCACCTGTGAAGGCAAAGGGTCTATAACAGGGATTTATACGGTACTGGTTGAAGGGGATGATATGAACGAGCCAATTGGTGATGCGGTACGTTCCATCGTGGACGGTCATGTGGTCCTGAGCCGTGATCTTGCCAATCGGGCCCATTATCCTTCCATTGAAATACTCGGCAGTGTCTCCCGTTGTATGTCTGACGTGGTGGGAGATCAGCAAAAAAAGAAGGCCCATGAACTTCTTGAACTTCTGGCGACCTATCGTAAGGCAGAAGATCTGATTAATATCGGTGCCTATGCCGCAGGTTCCAATGCCAAAATTGATCGCGCCATAAAGCATATTGACGCTATTAACCGTTTTCTCTGTCAAGGGGTTGATGAGGCGGCTGATTTTGATGCCAGTGTCGGCGCCTTGCTCGGGCTGCTTTGATGTTTCAATTTCGTCTGGAAGCCGTGCGTGTTATTCGCATGAACAAGGAAGAACAGGCGCTTATGGATCTTGGGCGGGAACAGACATTATTGCAAAATCACAAGACCCGTCTGGGTGATTTTCAGGCTGAACGGGTAGTGATGATAACCGCCCTTGGAGAAAAGGAGAAAGAAACGGTCTCTGGTGGTTTCATCAAGCTGTATATGGATGCCATTCGTGGCAAGGAACAAGAGATTGCGATCTTAAAAAACACCATTGCCAACCAGGAAAAAGTGGTACGGCAGACGCGGGTGGCCTTGGGGGAACGGGTCAAGGAACGAAAAATCATAGATGTGTTGTATGATCGAGATTACGCTGCTTTTCTGGAAAAAGAGCGCAAACGTGAGCAGGATGAAGGTGATGAAATGGCAGTACTTCGGTATGGAGGCGGGTATGAGGAAAAATCTATTGAGAGCCAATAACCCATTGATCACGCTGGTCATGTGTATGGTTCTTGTTTCTCCTGTTTCTGGTCATGCCGAGAATAAACCAGTTACAGTCAGTCCTGAGGAGTCACAATTTGCTGTTTCGTTGCAAAAGCGCGAGGCTGCGGTTGTGGAGAGAGAACAGGCGTTGAAGCGGGAGCAGGAACAGCTTGCCATTCTTAAAAAGGATGTGGATGAAAAACTTGCAGAAGTCATCGCCCTGCAAAAAGATATTGCCGAAAAACTTGCGGTGTTGAAGCAGGAACAGGATGCCGATTTTGCCAACCTGATCAAGGTTTTTTCAACCATGAGTGCTTCAAAGGTGGCGCCTCTTTTGAATGAGATGGACGATCGCAATGTGGCCCGAATTCTCAAGGCCATGAAGAATGACCTGGTTGCAAAGATCATCCCCAAGATTGAGCCGCGTAAAGCGGTTCGCGTGAGCCGTATTCTCGGGAGAATTGATCCAACGCCGTAAGGGTGTGATGTGAGATGGTATAAGAAGAAGTGTTAAAGAGGTTGCCTGAGTTTAGGTAACCTCTTTTTTTTTGTTTCGGCTGTGCTGGGGAGGCTGAAACAATTGCCCTTCGGTCAACCTTTCAGCCTGAAATAAAACAGTGGGTAATTCTTGCCCATGGCCTGGAGAATCCATTCTATAATTTAAAATCAGTGTTTTGTATGTGCATGTATCTCTTTGATATGTCGTGATTGTTGGCGTGTTTGCGTCCTGGTTTTCTGGAAGATTTCGCCTTTGGCATAGCCATTGCTTAATAGGAGGGTAGGCAGGAAAGAATAACCAACGATTATCATATGCAATGGAGGCTGTCCGTGGCGAATATAATGAATCCAGTTTTCCCTGTTGGCGGGGTTGAGCGTACCGCGCCACCTGTAAAACCTGATCAGAAGTCAGGTGATAAATTTTCAGATCATCTTGACCGAAAGATGCAGGACAGAACGTCCCGCGAAGATAAAGTCGGGCTCAAACGCCGACAAGAAGGACGGCAGTCTTCCAAGAGAGCCGCAGTGGAGAAGGAGCGGGATGTTGCCGCCCCAAAGAAGAAACCCGGCTCTGATGCCGAGGCTGCCGGGGCCCTTGCCTTATTCATGCAGGATTTGCAGCAGATAGCCCAGTCTCCGGAACTCGGTGTCGGGGAGTGGATTGTTCCGGTTGAGGATGGCGATTTTATGCAGGAGTTTGCTGCGCACTCAGGCATGAGTGAGCTTGATCTTCTTGCCCTGGCCGAAAAATTTCAAGCCGAAGATGGCAGCCTTGATCTCCCTTCTTTTTTTAATGCCCTGGGAGAACATTTTGCCGATTTTGAAACAAATCCCGGCGTGTTGATTCCGGAAACAGAATTTCCTCTGTTGGCATCGCTCCTCGAGAAAATGGGACTCAGCAACGAGCAGCTGCAGCTTCTCAGTGACAAGGCGGTGGTGGGGGATGGTCAGCTTGATCTTGCCATCTTCACGGAGTCTTTGGCTGAGCTGCAAGGGGGGGGAGCCAGTGGACCAGAGGATTTGCTGCAGCCTGTAACGCTGTCCAAAGCAGAGGTTCAGCAACTGCAGGATCTGCTCGGCAAGGTTGGGTTACAGCTTGGCGAGCAGCTTGAACTGCTGCCGGAGCAACTCTTTGGTAAGGATGTGATCTTAAGTATGGAGCGTCTGCAGTCCATGCTGGAGCAGGGAGTGAATGAGGCCGAGTCAGCATTCCCTAAAGTTGATTTGGCCGCCTTTCTCCAGGACCTTGAAAAGGTTATGGAGGGGGCAAAGTTTGTGGATCAGAGTGCAGGGATTTCCCCCCTGGTGCAAAATTCACTGGTTGATGCCTATAAAAATCTCCTCGATATGTTTGA
This sequence comes from Desulfurivibrionaceae bacterium, assembly GCA_041562955.1. Classification (GTDB taxonomy): domain Bacteria; phylum Desulfobacterota; class Desulfobulbia; order Desulfobulbales; family SURF-16; genus JAJRUT01. The sequence continues at coordinate 5,195 of JBFFNY010000026.1, forward strand.
AGCGGTTCAGGAGCGATTTAAGGAAGGTCTTGCCGATGAAGAAATGGTCTTCTCCGGTGACATCGAGAAGTGGCGGGCTGGTGTTGTTGAGCGCTTAGCCGCTTTAACAGGGGTGGATCCGAAACATATCTCTGTTGAGTCTCTTGGAGTCTCATCACTTGAAGTGACCGGTGAAACTCCTGTCCCCGTTACTGAAATGCTCACCCCTGTAGCGGGTGGAGGCGGGCAAGCGGTTACGGTCGATCCTGCTTCCGTTCACGTGGCATCCCCAGCCGATCAACCACCCCCTGTGCGTCATTTCATTCCCGGTCAGCAACAGCAGATCTTTGATCAGCTCGGTCTAGCCATAGGCCGAGGTTTGAAGAGTGGCGAGCATCATCTGGTGCTCCGCCTCCATCCTGTTGAGCTTGGAGAGGTTAAGGTCGATCTGGTGATGAGGGGGGAAGAAATTTCCGCCCATTTTAAGATTGAGAATTCAAAGGTCAAAGAAACCCTGGAAAGTTCCATGGAAGAGTTTCGTCAGTCCATGGAGCAGAAGGGTTTTACGCTTGGTTCCTTGAATGTTTCTGTGGGCGGTCAGGATGATGCTGGCGAGGCGTGGCAACGGTTTGAAATGGGGTGGAGTGGTGAGAGGCTGCAGGCTGATACGCTGGAGGATCTGCCTGATGACATTCTCTATCACCGAAGTAATCGTGAGCAATATGCAAATCCTGAACAGGGCGTAAACCTTTTTGTGTAATAAATTTTGAGGATAAGACTATGACGACCACATCATTAATCTCAGGCATTCCAACTGCAGAAACCAATGTTATGAAGACGACAGGCAAGGCAGAGCTTGATCAGAGTGACTTTATGACCCTGTTTATTACGCAGCTTCAGCATCAGGATCCCATGGAACCCATGGATGGGACTGCAATGGCCTCACAAATGGCAGAGTTTTCAAATATGGAAGCCACCATGAAGATGGCTAATAATATGGAGGAGCTGCTTGAGTACACCACCTCCCAGAACAACCTCCAGCTCCTGTCGTTGCTCGATCAGAATGTGCGGGTGTACGGTAACGGGATTGGGGTGAATGAAGGTGAGGTCGGCTCGGGAGAATATGTCCTTGAGAAGGATGCCGATACGACTGTTCTGGAGATTCGCGATGCTGGTGGCCGATTGGTAAAACTGGAGGATCTTGGTTCTCAGGGGCTCGGCAGTCATGAGTTGACCTGGGATGGCAAGGATATGATGGGGGTTGATGTGGATGATGGTGCATATACCTTTAATATCAAGGCGTTCACCACTGCAGGGCAGGAGGTGGGGGTGGACTATCGAGCTGTTGGCAAGGTGACCGGTGTTGATTATGAGACGGGTACGGCACTCCTGGTTCTCGATAACCATGTGCCGGCCGAGGTCGGCGCAGTGCTGGGCGTAATTTAAACGGAACGTTTTTAGATTTTTAAAAATATAAGAATTGTGATCTACATCCTTTGTAGAAAAAAAGATCAGGAGGAGTCGTAATGGGACTTTCAAGCGCGTTGTATGCATCAATTTCAGGACTGTCCACCATGGGGAATGCCATGAGTGTACTCGGCGATAACGTTTCCAATGTGAATACGGTGGCATTCAAGTCCAGCCGTTCAACCTTTCAGGATGTGTTATCCCAGTCGGTATCCACCGCATCCGGTTCAAAACAGGTTGGGCGTGGTGTGACCCTGTCCACCGTTAATGGCCTGTTTGCTCAGGGCTCTTTTGAGTCCTCCTCTTCCGCCACGGATATGGCCATCGGCGGGCAGGGTTTTTTCATGTTGCGAGCGGGTGATACCTCGGTTGCGGATAAGTATTCAAGGGGTGGTGAATTTGGTTTTGACCTTGAGGGTAATCTGGTCAATCCCATGGGTTATTTTGTCCAGGGGTGGGATCTTTCCGGTGAAGGGGATCGGATGGGTACCATTGGCGATCTGAACATTGGCAAGTCCACACCTCCGGTGACGACGCAAACGGTTGAACTCATTGCCAACCTTGATTCCCGGGCTGACGAGGAAAATAATGAGGAACGTCTCTTTGAGAGCTGGAATGCTTTGAATGTGGCGGCCACGCCTCCCTCGGCACCCATTGATTCCACCCGTTATGAATACACCAGTTCCATCAAGGTGTATGATGCCCAGGGTGCAGCCCATGATCTATCCATTTATTTTGATAAAACAACGAAGGAGAATGAGTGGGAATTCATGGTGACCTGTGACCCCACGGAGGATAAGCGTAATTTGACCCTGAATGAGCAGCAGATGTTTGAACCCTATGAGACGTATGACTATACCGTGCATCGTGGTGCTGGTGCCCTGATGTACGGGGTGATCGGTTTTACCACCTCCGGCGAGTTTGATACCCTGGATGCGTGGCAGGTGCCGCCTGATGGTCAGGTGGATCCCGCCTTGAATGAAAATCGTATCGTTCTCAGTGTTGAGGATAGTTATTATGAATTTGATGCAAACTTTACCGGTGAGCCGATTGATTATACCACCAATCCTCCCCTTATTAACCCCACCGTTCGTCTGAACTTAGGCGCGGTGTACGGGGCGCAAACCTCCACTCAGCCGCAGGTTCTGGTGAGTGATGCCGGAGGTTTGAGTGATACCCTGACCGGTGCCGCTGTCAATTCCTCAACCCAGTGGCAATCCGTGTATGATCAGGCCGGGAATGTCATGCAGACCGGGGATCAGTTTATTTTTGAAGGATTTGATCATAATGGTGTCCGGGTGACCCCTTTGGTTTATGAGGTGGTCGGTACCAATACGGTGCAGGATTTACTGGATGATATTCATTCTCTTTTTGGCGTCAATGCAGAACTGGACAGTGCCGGACGGTTACGGCTGACGGATGCGACCCAGGGTGATTCCGCCCTCGGTATTACGAATTTTTATACCATTTCCGGTAATCAATCGGTGCCTTTCGGCGGAGGTCTGGAAACTGTGGCTACTTTTTTCATGCCGAATGAGGGGGTGACCTCTCCTGCTGGCGGTAGTGTCGCTAGTCTGACGACACCGTTGGCTGCGGTGTGGGATCGACAGTCTACTCCGGCGGTTATCGATGCACTCGATGATTTGGTGTTTACAGATGCCATCAGTGCAACAACTTTGACGTTTAACGCTGGGGCTAATACTATTGCTGATCTTCTTCTGGCGCTTGAAACTGCCTTTGGTGGGAGTCCAGCTGTGACCGGCACCATCGATAGTGATGGTCGGATTCGCCTTATTGATAATACCCCTGGGGCTGCTGATTTTGATATTTCGGCAAGTATTGTCGATAACAGTGGTAATGGTGCGCGTCCCTGGGGTTTTGATGTGGCGCCTGCCAATATGATGCAGCAGGCCTTTCGCGGGAATATCAACATTACGTCATCAAAACAGACGATCACCTCAATTGAACGCGGCCTGTCCACCAGCAGTGGCAATGTGCCGGTGATTACGGCTCAGACGCCATGGAGTTCGGTGTATGATGAGGCCACGCTCGGCGGTTCCGGCAACGCTTCCGAGATTGTTGCCAACACGACGATTGATTTCGACGGTCAGTTTGGTGAGGTTGGCGGTACGATCACAACTATTGTTGGTGGTGCTGGCAATAATGGCCGGTTCACCGTACAGGATGCGGGTGTGCCTCTTTTCTGGTCAGCCACCGCAGGCATTGCCACCGGTACGGTGGAGGATCTCCTGGATTGGGTTGAGTACACCTTTCAGGCTGAGGCGCGTATTGATGAGGCCGGAAGACTGACCCTGACCGATTGGGTTGCCGACACCTCCACCCGGGAAAGTGCCCTGGCGATTAATGGCATTACGACCTTAGATGAGTTTGGTGTTGCAGGTGTTATTGCCGAACCTTTTGGTGGTGCCACCGAGGCCTTTGAGGTGCATCCTGCCGATGTGGGTACCGAGGACGGTAGTCAAATGGGTGATACTATTAGTAATCGTTTTCGACCTGAGGCGTTATCCACAACCCAGTACGCCAACTCTTCCACTACTATTTTTCAGGATCAGGACGGCTTTTCCTCTGGTTTCCTGCAGTCCGTGTCGGTGGATACCAATGGTATTATTACAGGACATTACTCGAATGGCCAGGTTCTAGAGAAGGTGCAGGTGGCCCTGGCGAATTTCAGTAATCTCCACGGCCTGTTCAAGGCGGGTGGCAATATCTTCACCGAGACCACAGATTCTGGTGCGCCCACGACGGGTGCCCCAGGGGACAATGGGTTGGGGAGTATTGCTCCGAATGCCCTTGAGATGTCCAATGTGGATCTCGGCTCTGAATTTGTGAAGCTCATCACCACCCAGCGTGGTTTTCAGGCGAACTCGAAGATCATCACCACAACAGATGAAATGCTGAATGATTTGATTAATATTAAACGTTAATGTTGGCGTTGTTTTTCAATAAAAAAGGAGCCGTGGCTGAATGCCGCGGCTCCTTTTTTATTGGGCTCGCTGTTTTGCAGTCTAAGCAAACATCTTGTCAAAGGCTTCCCAGGCAATCTTGAGCATGGGGATGTCATTACTCAGTTCAAGGTAGGAGCCGCCGGTGATCTCCTGGTGGATGAGTTCGTCGCTGGAGGGGAATATGCCGCCGAGGGGCAGATCAGACGCGCTTACGGCCTCATTGATCTTCGCCTCAAGTTCAGGCGAGAGCGGGGTCGGGACACGATTGACAATGAGATGTTTATGCTTGACCTCAAGCTTTAAGGGAACGGTGATTTCGGAAATGCGTCTGGCGGTTAAGATGCCGCGGGCCGAAGGGTCGGAAACAATAATGAGATGGTCGATGGAGTGCAGGTTGAGCCGGCTTAGATGTTCCATGCCCGCCTCATTGTCGACAATGATATAATTATAGTTCTCGGCAAGGCGGTCCATGGACATGGCTAAGTACTGGTTGGCTGAACAATAGCACCCGGGGCCGTCGGGCATGCCCATGACCATGAGGTCAAAGCCTGATTCTTCAATAATCGACTGCTGGATCTTCATTTCCATGAATTGATCACGGGTCATACCTGAGGGGATATCCCCTTTGAGATCTTTTCGGATTTCACCAATGGTTGTGCCGACATCAAGATCAAGCAGCTCGTTCAGGTTGGCGTTGGGATCGGCATCAACGGCCAGGATCGGAGTGAGTTTTTTTTCTATGAGATATTTTATGAGCAGGGCTGAGGTGGTGGTTTTGCCTGTGCCGCCTTTTCCTGCCAGGGCTATAACTTTTGGGGTCATGGGGTGCGCCTCGTTTTTATTTGATGGGAATGGCGTGTACTATAGAGAGGTGGCAAGGCTTGGTCAACGTATTAATGCAGGTTCGGGCACTGGTTTTATTTTAAACTTCAGACCGCGTGGTCTCTCGCTCTGCACCCTCTCAAAATGCAGGGATTCCATTATATCCCTTGCAAGATAAGGTTGAGTTGGTATTTTATCGGCGGTTATGTCCCTCCGGACTTGTACCATTTACAACTTATATAACTTTGCTCTGCTCGACATTGGAGACTTTAGAATATGGATTACAGATCAACGCTGAATCTGCCCGCCACCAACTTTAAAATGAAGGCCAACCTGACCCAGAAGGAACCGGAATTCCTGAAGAAATGGGAAAAGGAAGGGTTGTACGCCAAGGTGCAGGAGGCCACGAAGCATCGGCCGCTCTATCTTCTCCATGATGGTCCTCCGTACGCCAATGGTCATTTACACATGGGCCATGCCTTTAATAAGATTTTAAAGGATATTATTTTAAAATCAAAACGTATGTTCGGCTACCATGCCCCCTACATCCCAGGCTGGGACTGTCATGGCCTGCCCATTGAGCTCAATGTCGATAAGGAGCTCGGTGCCAAGAAGAAAGAAATTCCCAAGGTGTCTTTTCGCGGTGCGTGTCGGAAATATGCAGGGAAATGGGTCAAGACCCAATCGACAGAATTTAAGCGGTTTGGTGTCCTCGGCGATTGGGATAACCCGTATCTGACGATTCATTACAGTTATGAAGCCGCCATTGCCCGGGAGTTTAATCGCTTTCTTGCCAATGGTGCCGTGGTCCGTGCCAAGAAGCCCGTGTACTGGTGCTCTTCCTGCACCACGGCCCTGGCTGAGGCTGAGGTTGA
>JBFFNY010000027.1:0-11228 GCA_041562955.1 Desulfurivibrionaceae bacterium
CCTCGATGTGACAGGCCGGGCTGAGCAGGAGTTGCACCATTCACCAGGCTATATTATATAAATAAACCTACACTAGTTATGAATAAAGAGACCCGTATAAAATAAATCTCCAGTCCAACAGGAACGCCATGCACATCAGAAAAAGAAGTCTCCACCTGTGTCTCTGCATCTTTTGCCTTCTCCTGCTCCAAGGCTCTGCCCTGGCATCAGAAGAAAGGTCAATGATCAAAGACAGCAAACAGGTCGGGAAGGATATCGCCCAGGAGGGCAAAAAGGCAGGAAAAGCCATTGGCAAAGAGTCAAAGAAGATCGGACGATCCATCTCTGATTTCGCCACGCGTATGTACCGCAGAGCAAAAGAGGCAACGAAATAATCGGCAACCCCCAACCCATAAGCGACGAGCTGCTACTCCTTGCCCCCGGGATCTTTAAGAAAATTGATCATGCCCTGGCACATAAACACCAGCCCGAAGACTGCAAGGAAAACCTGACTCCGATCGAGCAAGCCATGACAATGGAGCAAAAACCAATCTAGCACCATTACAACCTCAAGCTCAGATCATCTCAGATCACCTGTCTCCATAAACGGCGAAACCCGGAACAGACGGAGAGAGACAGCAGAGACTCAACAAGGTGGCGGGTGTAAGGAATATTGCGAGAGGAACCGGTCGTAGCCAGAATCAAAGGTGAGGAAATGACAGCCGACACCGCGGCGGGTTTTATAGGCAATATCGCCCCGAATCTCGATTAAGCCGTTGCCGTCATCCAGCAGAACCGACAACGTGAATTCATCACCAGGCCGGAGATCCGTGGCATCACACTCTATAAACGAGCCGCCGGAACTCAGATCTCGCGTTACCCCAACGACCATTCGTCCGGATGAAAGTGTAAGCTGCACGTGCCGCTGAATAAGGAAGCGTGGATGCTTGCGTTTATCCATCATGAGACCAGATACTCCCGCACCAGCTTGAACAGGGATTCAGCATGAACCGGCTTGGACATATAGTCGTCCATGCCGACGCTCAGACATTTCTCGCGATCCCCTGCCAAGGCATGGGCTGTCACGGCGATGATGGGAATATGCTGCCCCGTCGTTGCCTCATGTGCCCGAATAGCCCGCGTCACCTCATGACCTGTCATTTCCGGCATCTGAATATCCATGAGAACAAGGTCAAAGGGGACCGGTGATTCATAGGCGGCAAGCGCCTCTCTGCCATCACACACTGCCGTAACCTCCCATCCCTGCTCCTCGAGGAGGTCTTGCAGAAGGCATCGGTTCACCATCTCATCCTCAGCCAGCAGAATATGCCCGGACGACTTCGGTGCAGGAGGAGCTGAGCCTGCCTCAGGGGTATGCTCAGCAGCCCCATAGCCTGGCAATAAGCTATCCGTAGCCTGCCACTTGTCATACGCCCCGCCCCCGTCCTGGGCAAGGTCAAGGGCCACAGAAAAATGAAACGTTGCCCCGCGGCCGACAGCAGAATCAACCCAGATTCGCCCACCCATCATCTCCACCAGGAGTGCTGAGATCGTAAGGCCGAGGCCTGTCCCCTCATATTTACGGGTATTCGACATATCCTCCTGGTTAAACGCGGCAAAAACGCGGCGCTGTGCCTCCGGAGCCATACCGATGCCTTCATCAACAACCTTAAAATGGATCACAACACCGTTATCCATCCGCCGGTCAAGCAGCGCATAAATCATCACACTGCCCTGATCAGAAAACTTTATGCCGTTATCCACCATATTGTTGATGATTTGCTCCAGACGAACCGGATCACCCACGACATAATCGGGTAAATCATCGTCCTTCACACAGTGGAGCCTGATCTTTTTCTTCCTGGCATAATCGGAATGCTTATACACCACGGCATCCAGGAGATCCCGCACGGAAAAAACCCGGCCCTGCAGCTGCAGCCCTTCCGACTCAATCTTGGCAAAATCAAGAACCTTATCCACCGTCGTCAGAAGCCGGCTGGTGGAGGTGGTCAGCATTTCAAGGTAAAATTGCTGCTGCGCAGTAAGAGGCGAAGATTGAAGCAGACTTGAGAACCCGACAATCCCGTTGATCGGGGTCCGAATCTCATGACTCATATTGTCGAGAAAATCCCGTTTCGCCCTTGAGGCCTGTTCTGCAGCATGGCGGGCCTGCTCCAGGGCCTCAGCGGTTTTCTTATGTTCAAAAACCTCCTCCACCAAGGACAAATTGGTGGCCACAAGCTCTGCTGTTCGCTCCGCAACCCTGGTTTCGAGAAACTCATTGGCCCGGAGCAGCTCCATCTCGGCCCGCGCCAGCTCATCCTGCTTCCTCTTCAGATCGAGCTGCGTTTCAATCCGCGCCTTGATAATGGAAAGAGAATACGGCTTATGAACATAATCCACCGCCCCGAGGGAAAGCCCCCTGGTCTCATCCTCCTCCTCATGCATTGCCGTGACAAAGATAACAGGAATATGCGCCGTTTCCGGGTTAGCCTTGAGCCTCCGACACACCTCATACCCGTCCATTCCGGGCATCATAATATCGAGCAAGATCAGGTCCGGAGGATTTTCAGCAGAGGCCCAACTCAGTGCCCGCTCACCACCTGTGGCAATGATAATCTCATACTCATCCGCCAGGGCCTCAATCAGCACCTTGATATTCGCTGGAACATCATCAACCAGAAGCAATTTACCCTTGCCCATACAAACACCTCAACTCAGCAAAGAACACATTAAACCGAAAACCACCCGCTTCACCGTTCACCCCGGAGCAGCGAAGAGAAAAAATTAAACAGACACCCCTAATGCCGAAGCCATTCTGATCAAGGCAATGCGGGCGGATTCAAAATCAAATTTATCCAGATAACCCAAAATCTGGCTACGGTATTTAAGATACGACGCATCATCATACAGGGGCAGGGATTGCGCATATTTTTCCGCCTTGGGCGTATTCGCCTGAATATGGCGGGATAACTCGACCAAAAGCGCAGCCAGCAGATCATGATCGGGCAAGGCAACGGTTTCCACAGAGAGTTCCGGAGCGGGGGAGAGAAGATCACTGACCCCGCTAAAGACCTCCTGGAGCCTGGTCTCCAAACACCGCAGATTTGTTTCAGAAAGTTGTGACTGGCGGAGATCCTGCTCAACGGCAAGCGCACAGGCCTGCACCTCATCTGCGCCAAGGTTTCCAGCTACCCCCTTCAGGGTATGAACCAGATACACCGCCTTCTCCTCTTCACCAAGCTCAAAAAGCTTACGCAACTCATCCACCACATCCTTATGATCCGTGATAAATTCGCGCAGGAGGGAATGAAAAAGAACCTCGTTATTATTGAGACGACGCATAACCTTTTCGTGATTAATCCCCGTAAACGACATGCCAGGGGGGGAAACAGCATGATGGACTGGCAACGGATCCCGCTGGCCGATAGCTTTAACGAGCACCTGGTACAGCAACTCGGGCTCAATGGGCTTGGCAATATAATCGGTCATCCCGGCATTCATACATATTTCCCGGTCGCCCTTCATCGCCCGCGCGGTCATGGCGACAATCGCAACATCGGCAAATTTTGGATTCTGGCGGATGAGTGTGGCCGCTTCAATGCCATCCATCCGGGGCATCTGGATATCCATCAGCACCCCGTCATATTTTTCATCCATCATTTCAACCGCTTCGACGCCATCAACGGCAATATCAACACGGGCACCACCACTCACCAGAACCTCATAGGCAACCTGGCGGTTAATCAGATTATCTTCCACCAGCAGAATCGTATATCCCCCGAGAAGTTCCGTCCGTTCAACGACAGCCCCGGGCGCCTGCCCTTCAAAAAAGTCACCACCCTTGCCGAGAATGGAGCCGATGGTCGAGAAGAGCAGTTTGCGCTTCACCGGCTTGGTTAAAACGGCTCGCACACCCATTCTCTCAGCCCGATGTCGCAGGGTCTGACTTTGGCCGCTAGCTGAGATCATGACAACAGGGATATCGGCAAAAACAGCATCCGCCCGCAGGATCTCCAGGAATTCAAAGCCGTCCATTCCCGGCATGGACTGATCCAGGAATACAATATGCGGCAGGGCCTTCAAACTGCTCATGTCATGTAAGCGCTCCAGCCCTTCACGGCCGCAGCTTGCGGTTTCAACCTCAAAACACAGAGAGGCAAACATCTTGGCCATAAAATGACGAAACATTTTATTATCATCGATGATGAGAACACGACAGCCGGCATAATGGGTGACCAACGCCTGACTGACCGGGCCCGGCTCGGCCTGCAACCCGAGTTTCACGGTGAAGTGAAAGACAGAACCGTATCCAACCTCAGACTCGACCCAGATTTCCCCACCGAACTGCTGCACAATCTTCTGACTAATCGACAACCCAAGGCCTGTTCCACCATGGGTTCTGGATATGGACTCATCCGCCTGTGAAAAGGGGTCGAACAGACGGTTCATGTTCTCCGGGGGAATGCCGCATCCGGTATCTGCCACAGAAAATCTGAGGATCATATCCGTATCCGTTCTCTTTTCACAGGCAACAGAGAGAAACACCTCGCCTTCATCAGTAAACTTTAAGCTATTCCCCACCAGATTCATCAACACCTGACCCAGGCGGAGGGGATCGCCAACAAGTAAATCCGCCACCTCGTCAGGAATATGATAGCGAAAATCTAGCCCCTTATCTTCGGCCTTCTGGCGTAGGATTTCATATAAATCCGCAACGACATCATGAAGACTGAAATTAATCGTCTCAATTTCAAGCTTTCCCGCTTCAATCTTTGAAAAATCGAGAATATCTTCAATAATACCGAGCAGGGATTTCGCCGACATTTTAACCGTACGGAGATAATCATGGACCTTAGGTGACACTTCCTGCTTCAACGCCAAACTGGTCAGACCGAGCACCGCATTTAACGGGGTCCGGATTTCATGACTCATATTCGCCAGAAAACTTGATTTTGTCTTATCCGCCGCCTCGGCCACATCACGGGCCTTCATCAGCTCCGTATGGGTTCCCCTGTGCTCATCCACTTCACGGGCCAACCTGTCATTCATATGGACAAGCTTTGTATTGAGCTCCAGCATTTTCTCTTTCTGGTTCGACAACTCACCCGTACGTTCAACCACCTTCTGCTCAAGGGTACGACTATGGCGTTCAAGTTCCAGATTCGCCTCGGCCAACTGGACATGGGTCCGATGCAGATCTTTATTCTTGGCCTGCAGTTCGTCATAATAAAACTTCAGCTGCTGCACCATTTCGTTAAAAGATTGCGCGACCTGCCCCACCTCATCGCGGCTCAGCACCTTGGCCTGAAGGGTAAAATCATTTTCTGCAATGAACCGTTTGATCACCATATTGAAATCAACAATGGGCCGCATTATTTTCCGGGCAAGAAACATGCTGAGCAGTAGAATCACAACAAGTCCGGCAGGGAGCATGGACCACGAGAGAGAATTGCTCCTGGTCACCTGCCTGTTGCTGGTGGCAACGATAACCTTGGCCTCGTCACGGTTGCTCTGGATGAGCCCCTCAAGACTGGTATTAATCACGGCAAAGGACTGCGACATGGTATTGGCGAGTGCACCCATTTCACCATAAATGAGTGTGGCGCGCTGCGCTTCATCCCTCATGCTCTCCAGTGCCTGAAACAATTCGCGCTTGGCCGGCAGGGTCTCACTTTCAAATACAGCCATTAACGGCTCAAAAACTTCTTCCCGCTCAGAAAAAATCAGCGTGTTTATTTTCCGGGCAGAAAAAAACAGCTGGCCCAGAGGTTTTCGTGCTTTACCGATCGCGACAGCTAAATTCGCGTTTTTTGAAGAAAGACCAAAAAGCCAGGGACCAAACATCGAATCTTCAGACGTCACCGCCCCTTTGAAAGGGGCCTCATTGGCAATGGCATTGCTGAGATCGGCAACCCAGTCACTGGCCGACTCTCGATACTCAAGCAATGTATTTTGAAACTGCAGGGGGTTATGGATATCGGTCGAATCGAGCTCTTTACTCAATACTATAAAATGACGCGAATAATCCCGCCAGGAGGCGAGCTGGGCATTGAGCTCAAGCAGCCGCTCACGTTCAGCACTGGACACGGCCATGGACTCATAATGGCGGATTTCGCCTCCCAGCCCGAGAAGTCCAGCATCAATATCCTTATAAATCTGCTGACGATTCGCCAAGGGAAGATCAGGCGTAAGGAGACTCAACTGCCTCGCCATCACCGACTTCAAGAAATCGTTGATGAGCATAATGGACTGAACCCGCTCAAGTTTTTCTTCCATGGAGCGAATATTGTTCTGCAGCTGATGCGTGCCGGACAGACCGATAAATAAAGGAATAGCGCCCAGAAAGGCGATCACCAGAAAACTGACAAGAAGCTTTGTTTGAATGCGGAGATGGGCCACCTACTGCACCTGCTGCTGCCCTGAATTTCCCAGGCCCGCCCGGCGCCAATTCACGACGCCACCCTCAAGAAAAAAATAATCCGTCACCCCGGCATCCTCGATGACATATTGAAGCCATTTTGACTGGGAACCACATCCGTCGAGAATAAGAACCTTCTTGCGAGTAATCTTGCGACTATGACTGGTGATCAGCTTCACCAATCGATCAACAGGGTAATGTTTCATATTCGGTAATTGAACAGGAAAATCGACCCGGCCAGCCACATCACGAATATCAAAGACCACCGTATCAGGCTGACGGCTGACCGCCACAAACTCCCTGGGTGCTAGACAATGGTCCTGATACGTTGCAGTGGCCAAAAAATACTTTTGCGGATCACCAATCATGGTTTTCCCCCTGAAGACCGCCTGATCCGGATATTCCTTTGCCCACTCAAAAACCCCTGCTCCATAGACATAGACATTGGCTATACCCCATTCCTGCGCCTTCACGAAGGCGGCTCGGCTTTTCATTCAGCCCGGGCCATTGCAGTAAAACACTATGGGCTTATGGGGATATTGAAGCAAGAGACGCTCCAAATCTTCACCGACCATGGTTCCCGAAGGAATATGCACCGCACCTTGAATATGCAAGACGTCGTACTCCAGCCGGCTCCGGCAATCAACAACAATGGCATGACCATGGAGGCGGGCAAACTGCTCTGTATTTAACTGCCTGGAATCATTGTAGATCTCGGCCTGGAGACAGACAGGAATTAAACATAGAAAAATCGCGACACTTAACCCGCACAAGCGTATCATAAACGTCCCATCATAAATCAGATTCAGGAGAACTAAACTTCTTAATTTCAATAAGATAACTTACATTTGCTTACGATGAAAACAGGATAAAGTCAAGGGAAGTCACAGACAGGAACATGTAGGATGAAGCATAAACACCAGTGAAGAAAATGTCACCTCAAAACCTGCTTAAACGGCTTGCAACGCTTAGGATACGTCAAGATGGGCAACTTCTGAAAGATGTCGGAAATTCTCCGCATAATCAAGGCCATAACCAACAAGAAACCCTTCGGCAACGGCAAAGCCTGTATAATCCGGTGTAATGTCGATCTCACGCCGTTCTGCCTTATCAATCAGGGTACAGATTCGCACCGAAGCGGTATTCCTCTGTTGAAAGGCCTGCTTCAACCAGGCGAGCGTGCGTCCCGTGTCAATAATATCTTCCACAAGCAACACGTCTTTGCCTTCCAGGTCAAGCTCAACATCCTTGGTCAGGGTTATTTCCCCGGAAGACTCTGAACCGTTGCCGTAACTGCAAACTCGAATAAAATCAATTTGCACATGCTCAAGACATATCGCCCTGGCAAGATCCGCCATGAAAATAAAAGCGCCGTTCAGCACCCCGATCAACACCAAGGACTTGCCAGAATAGTCCCGGCTGATTCGCTCACCAAGCTCTCTCACCCGCCCGTGCAATTGCGCTTCAGACAATATCGTTTTTTTCGTAACCATACCTTTTCCAGCCTTCTCACTCCGACCGCATATTAACTACAGAGGGATATCACCCGTAATATTATTCCACGACCGATCAAGCTCCGCGTTAAAATCATGGATAAAACCATGGACATCAACATCAGCAAAGGTCGGATGTTCTTCTCGAATCAAAATCCAGGCAAAGGAGTCGGCAATATTGACGTCCATTTCAACAGAGGCACCCACACAGACCCCTCTCTGATTGGCAAAGAGATTTGCAAGGGTCACCAGCCCCACCATGAGGAGGTTGTCCTTCGCTTTTTCCGGACTATGATGAAATACTGCTGCATCCTTAAAACATTTGGGCAGCCCCAGCTTGTCAAACAAATACCCGCCCGCCTGACAATGATCGCCGCCAATATACTGGCGCTCACCCTCACAAATTGTTGAGGAATTCAGGAATTTCGGCCTCAGCAGCTGTGGATAAAAATCCGGTTCCTGAACGTCAAGGGAGAGCATACCAAGATCATGCAGCAGACCTGCCAGGTAGACATCCTCATACACATTGACGGACAATACATCTTTCAACAGCTCAGTAATCCGTCCAACCACCACCGAATGTTTCCAGAAAGACCGGGCAAGGTCATGAAATCCGCTAAAGGATTCTGCCGCACCAACAATGCGTAGCGTCTCCTCAGCCACCAGTTCCTGGATATTCTTAATACCCACCGTGACTAGGGCATGGGCGACTGAGCTCACCGCATTGGAGCGCCGATAAAAAGAGGAATTTGCGACCTGGAGGACCTTGGCCCCCAGCATGGGATCTAAACAGATTAAATCAGAGAACTGCCGTGTATCCTCGCAATCACCCACCAGAAAAGTAGCCAATTGCGCTGCCACAGCGGGGTTAATAGGCAAATCGAGGTGGGCATGAACCCGCCGTTCCATTCGGGTTCGTGCCACTGATTTTGGTTCAGGCATTGGCGGCAAATCAGAGAGATCAACCCGGACCTGATCCCTCTTCGGCGCAACAGCGCCAACCGGTTTTTCCGGTGTTTTCTTCTTGACGGGTACTACACGCTTGCCAGAAGAGACGGTTAACACCGGCGGTTTTACAGGTTCCCCGGCAAGTTTGCGATTCGCATCAACCAGCCGCTCCACCATTATCCCGCAGAAACGTTTATAGAATTTCAGCTGGAGAAAGACATTGGCGTGGTGTAAAATTTCAGGTTCCACCATGAGAATATATGTCTCAGACAGCGTCACAACCCCGGCGGTCCTCTTGGTTTCAGAAACCATGGCCATCTCACCGAAGGTCGCGCCAGTGGTCAAGGTGGTGAGCTCAAGGGGTTTGCCCTTAATGGTTTTAAAGACCGAGACTTCACCCCGGACCAGAATATACAGCAAGCGATCCGTTGACCCTTCTTTAATAATTAAGGTTCCAGCCGGCACTTTCAACCAACGGCTCAAACCCAGGAGCTGTTTGAGTTCATGATCATCAAAGGTTGAAAAAAATGATATTTTTTTCAAAAAGCTCACGCGAGGATCAGAATCCTGTTTTTTAGTTGAAACTCGCTTTTCCAATGGTTATTTCCCCAGACAAAATTGTTCAAAAATGACTTCAAGGACATCTTCCGTGGTGGTTTCACCGATAATGTCACTCAGACCGTCCAGCACATCCTGCAGATCAACGGCAAGAAGATCAGCCGGAAGCCCTTGTTCCAAGCCCTCCCGGACACGCTGTGCCGCGGCAAGACCTTTTTCCAGGGCTAAGCGGTGACGGAGATTGGGCACCACGCCATGACCGGGCTCCCAGTCTTCACCCTTGGTCACCAGAGCGAACAGACCATCTTCCAGTTCTTTAATGCCCTGATGATGTTTTGCTGAAATACCAAATTGTGGCGCTGTGCCGCAAAACTCCGCAAAGGCTGAGGGATCGTAATCCATAATATCAATTTTATTCACCACATACAATACGGGTTTTCCCTGAACCAGCTTCTGCAGCGCCCGTTCCTCATCACTGATGCCACCCGGTCCGTCAATGAGAAAAAGAACGAAATCAGCGCGCTCAAGCTTTGCCTTGGCCCGGCTGATGCCGATCTCCTCCACCTCACCGGCATGTTCACGTATTCCGGCGGTATCGATGATTCGCACGGGTAACCCCCGAATCTCAATCATCTCCTCGATGGTATCGCGCGTCGTTCCGGGAACCGCGGTCACAATAGCCCGCTCCTGACGAAGCAACCCGTTCAGCAGGGAAGACTTCCCCACATTGGGCCGACCAAGAATGACCACCGAGACCCCTTCGCGGAAAACCTGACCCCGGCGGGAGGAACGGATCAGATCATCCAGGGGGGCAATGATATGATGCTGCATGTCACTGGTCATTCTTCCGGCATCAATAATCTCGGCATCCTCATCAGGAAAATCGATGGCCACCTCAATAATGCCGCGGCAGACCAGAAGTTGCAGACGGATGGCCATGATCTGATCATACAGTCCACCACCCAGCTGACTCCGGGCCATATCCAGCTTTGCTGAGGTCGTGGCATCGAGAAGATCCATCACCGCCTCAGCACGGGTGAGATCAATCCGACCATTCAAAAAGGCCCGTTTCGTAAATTCTCCAGGCGATGCCAGGACAGCGCCCATGGAGATGAGTAACGACAGGACCTGCTGAAGAATCAGGAAACTTCCATGACAATGGATCTCCACGACATCTTCACGTGTATAGGTGTAGGGAGCGGCCATATACACCGCCAGAACCTCATCGATCATCTGTCCGGTTTCAGGCTCAGCAACAACACCATAGGATAAATGATGACTGGTAAATCCCTTGTCGATATTCTTCGGCCTAAAAACGCGTTTAAGAATATCCAGAGACCGATCACCGCTCATACGAATGACCCCAATCCCGCCAGGACCCGGAGGCGTTGCAATTGCCGCTATGGTTGGTTCACTCACTTCTAAAAGAGACATGGTGTGATACAGGCTCCATTATTAAGACAGACAGGATCATTGAAAAAGGCCAAAACAAAAGCATACTCCAAAAATAAAAAAAGGCACAGACAGTTAAAACCATCTGCACCCATTATATCAGGACACGTTCATCCGAACCAAAACTACTTTTCCCCCTGGTCTGTCCCGCGCCCTCCGGAGGGACGACCTGAACGCTTACGGCTCGGCCTTTTACGGGTACCGGGCTTATAAATCAAAATCTTCTTAAACAGTCCGCTCCCCACGCTGCGGCTCCGGATACTCGTATCATCCTGAAGATACATATGGACAATGCGACGCTCTGAAGGATTAAGGGGAGGGATGGTCCGGGTGACATTTTTTTCCTTCACCTCGTCGGCAAGGGATATCGCCAGCTC
>JBFFNY010000028.1:0-11188 GCA_041562955.1 Desulfurivibrionaceae bacterium
GTGAGGCGTTTTGTGGAAGTAAAAAAAGCAATAGCTGGACCCATACAAATGGTTCGCTATTGCTTTTTTAGATTGACGCCTGGTGCTGCTTAGGCCTTATCACCCGTCGGGGCTTCAGGGACATTGTCCCCATGGCATTCCATACAGTTGAATTGCCCTGTGATCCCATGTTCTTTGGGTGCACTAAAGGTATCGGTTGGCTCGTATTTTCCATCTTTCCAGTCGTTGAGAAGCTCAACAAGACGGTAGGCGGTACTGGCAGCGACTCTGGCGCAGCGATCTTTTCGTTCCTTGCTCTTGAGTGGCAGGTTGGCCTCTTTCATCCATTTGCCGACCGAAATGTGGCAGAGTGGTGATTCGCTGACCGTATGGGGAATCGTTGCAGGGTCAACTTTGGGATTCTTTGGTACAAAAACAGGCATTGAGGCCTCGGAATACCATTGCATGATATCGTTTGAAATATGATGTGCGTCTGGAGAGCCGGCAATGCGGGGGCCAATAATCAGATTGGCAACAATATTGGCTCCGGCCGGTGAGCCGCAGATGGTTCCCCACCCCACCTGACCACCTTCAAGAAAAACAAAGGAATCACTGGGGAAGGAGGCATATGGCTCGCCCACCTTTTCCTTTAACTGGCTGAAAACACTGTTTATTACAGCGCACCCGCAAAAAACTCTGTACCATTCATTATAACAGATTTCGGCTGTTTTGGCTGGGTCGAGCTTTTCATAGGGCCAAGGCCATTCCTTGGCAGAGACGGTTTTCGCTTCAGCCGACTTTATGAGCCCACCTAGTTGTCCAAGGGCAACTCCTGCAGCAAGGATGCCGCCACCGACCACGACTTTTCTCCGTGATAAGCCTTTTTCATCTAATTTGTTTTCTGCCATGTTCTCTTCTCCCGCGTCTGAGGTTTACCCGTTTATGGGAATTTTCAACCTGATTTGAGGTTGGTAGGAGGTTGTTTGCATACCTCTCTTTCTAATACGCCCCTGCCACCACATTGTGGCATACCACAATGTGGTAGTTAAGTATTTGTAGCATGCTTAAATGGCGATGACAATGTGGCAAATTGACACCTCTTTTTAGGTAGTTAGCTTATTTCTTAATAATGGTGGAGGGGGTGTGTGGAGATGATGATGGTTGTTAAAATTGTTAAAATTGCAGACTGTTGGTGTCGTTTAGGCAGAACGTTGACCTTGCTTTGCAAGACAGGTTGCTGTGCAAAATATGGGGGTGCTCGACTCCTTTTTGAGGTCGTTTCCCTGGTAACCTGTTGGAACTATACAGTTATCGTGCTTGGGTTCTTTGGCTTGTGTGGCGAAGGGGCTGAGAGGATTAAAGGGCTGGCTTGAAGTAAAATTTCTGTCCGCCAAGGGTCGCCTCGTACATGAGTCCTCCTTTGACGTGAATAAAGACACGCATGCCCTTTTGAAAGGTCGCCTTTGACGTGGCCTGTTTTCCTGTGGCAGGTCCGGCGCTGAAGCTTGCGGTGGACCCCTTTGTCCCGCTGCTGGCCTGTGCTCCTGCTGTGACGGCTACGGCCGAAGCGGCGGCGTCAAACTCGAATTGGCCGCTGGTGAATTCGTCATAGGCGCGTTTATCCTGAAAAAAGATGAGTTCACTGAAGGCCTGCCCCCCGAATTGAAACCCGATGGTACCCTTCATGAGAGCAACCGTTCCGGTCTTTTTTCCCATTTTATACACCACGCCTTCGCCATAGGCGATGCCGACACCCAATCCGCCTTTGCCGACAGTCGGGAAAAAGGCGTAGCCGTATGCTCCGTTAAAATAAGGCTGGACCTCCGGGGATTTTTTGAAAATATCGAGGCTATCAGCCAGGGCTGTTCCAGTGAGGAGGGTAAGCAGGACGGCGGTGACGAGGAGTGATAGGGCAGTTTTTTTCATGGCGTGTTCCCGGTTGGAATAAAATTGGTCGTGATGGTTCAATGCGTCCTGTTCTCATGGCAACGTTTCAACAACTTGAAAGCAGGGTTCGCTGGAAGTTAAATTACGACATGTTTGTATGTATTTCTTTCAATATTGTTACGGAAATGTATAATGTCTCAAGGGGCAAGGCTGTGAACGGGTAAAGATAAACAACTCTATTACAGCGTGTTAAGGGGGCAGGCTATTGTGGCACAGTCGTTGCAAAATCTGATTCCTATGAGACGGACAGGGTGTATATGTCAAATTATACCAAAAGAATCAATCAATGTCCTTAACTGAGATACGATTTTAAGACAGGAGACGTTATGAATACTGGTGATACCGCTTTTATGATTGTTGCAACCGCCATGGTCATGCTCATGACCCCGGCCCTGGCCCTTTTTTATGGAGGTATGGTGCGTTCCAAGAACGTACTGTCCACCATCATGCAATCCTTTATCTGCTTAGGGGTTGTTACGATTATATGGGTTGTTTACGGTTACTCCATGGCCTTTGGCACAGATATCGGCGGGCTGGTGGGGGGCATGGATTATTTCATGCTGAAAAATGTTACCGGTGAGGTCCTGGAGGGCACTACGATCCCCCATCTGGTCTTCTGTGCTTTTCAGTTGATGTTTGCCGTGATCACCCCGGCATTGATCACCGGTGCCTTTGCGGAACGGATTAAATTTTCCGCCTTCCTGGTGTTTACGGTTTTCTGGGCGACCTTTGTCTACTTCCCGGTCTGTCACTGGGTTTGGGGCGGGGGGTGGATCAGTCACCATGGCGGACTGGATTTCGCCGGTGGAACCGTGATTCATATCAACTCTGCGGCCGCAGCCCTGGTTGCCGCCATCCTTGTCGGCAAGAGAAAGGGATGGGGTAAGGAGGCCATGCACCCCCATAATGTTGGGATGACGGTTCTTGGCGCCGGTCTTCTGTGGTTCGGCTGGTTCGGTTTTAATGCGGGTTCGGCTCTTGCAGCCAACGGTATTGCGGCGAATGCCCTGATGACGACCCATGTTGCGGCGGCCTGTGCCGCGCTGTCCTGGATTATCGCGGAGTGGCTGCTGCAGGGCAAGCCCACGACCCTTGGCGCGGCCTCCGGTGCGGTGGCTGGTCTGGTCGCGATCACGCCTGGGGCCGGATTTGTAACTCCGGCATCAGCGATGATCATTGGGCTGGTCGGGGGTGTGGTCTGTTATCTTGCCCTGCTGGGCAAGGCTAGAATGGGTTATGATGATGCCCTTGATGTTGTTGCGGTGCACGGTGTCGGGGGGCTTTGGGGCGCACTTGCCACGGGCCTGTTTGCCACCCTTGCTGTGAATCCGGATGGCGCTGACGGTCTGTTTGCCGGCAACCCGAAACTCTTTCTGGTGCAGGGTATGGATGCCGGTGCAACCATCGTTTATTCGGTGATTGTCTCCTTTATTATTCTGAAAATTATTGATATGGTTATCGGCTTGCGGGTTGATGTGGAAGATGAAGTTCAGGGTCTTGATATCAGCCAGCATAGTGAGATAGGATATACCATATAGATGGGTAAACGGATCAGGTTGCTCCTCTGTCGGCGCTCCGCTCTCGGGGTGTAAGCGTCTGCAGAAGAGAGCAACCGGAGTCTCTAACATATAAATCCGGAGTGCAAGTCATGCAGAAGATAGAAGCAATTATAAAGCCCTTTAAGTTGGACGACGTAAAGCAGGCCCTCCATGATATCGGTGTGCAGGGTATGACTGTTTCTGAGGTGAAGGGATATGGCCGTCAAAAGGGGCATAAGGAGATTTATCGCGGCGCGGAGTATGAGGTGGATTTCATCCCCAAGGTCAAGATTGAACTGGTGGTTGCCGCCACCATGACGGATCAGGTGATTGAGACGATTATGGCGTCTGCGGGTACGGGTAAGATCGGCGACGGCAAGATTTTTGTCCTGCCTGTAGACGAGGTTCTTCGTGTGCGTACCGGCGAGAAGGGCAAGGACGCGATTTAAAGGGTGTTGAGGTTACGCTCGTCGGTTTTTTGAGCACCCATTGTTTCTGTGAGCAACGCCGATATGGTATCGGCGTTGCTTTTTTTGTTGCGGATGCGGATGTGTGTCGTTATCTTTTGTTTCTAACCACTTAACTACTTAACCACAGGAGAACATCGATGAATCGAGGCTACGCTATACCGGTCAGCCAGGCCGAACCAGGAGTTCGGACTCAGTTTATTAAACGAACCTACTCCCATTTGGCCTTTGCCATCCTGGCCTTTGGTGGGCTTGAATTCATGCTGGTGAATTCACCCCTGGCCCCTGCTATGGCACAGGCCATGACGGGCGGAATGAGCTGGCTTCTGGTCCTTGGTGCCTTTATGTTTGTCTCGTATATTGCCGATAAATGGGCCTTCAATGCCGAGGATGTAAAGATGCAGTACGCCGGTCTCGGGTTGTATGTGGTGGCAGAGGCTGTGATTTTTGTACCGTTGCTGTATATTGCCACGGTTGGCTACCCTGGGGTGATTACCATGGCGGCCATTTTTACCCTGCTTATCTTTGGCGGACTGACGGTCACCGCTTTTACCTCAGGGAAGGATTTTTCTTTCCTCGGCGGTTTTCTGCGTATCGGCGGGTTTGCCGTTCTGGGGTTGATCGCCTGTTCCATCCTCTTTGGCTTTGCCTTGCCGACCCTGCTTTTTTCAGGGGCGATGATTGGTTTTGCCTCCTGCGCTATCTTATACTCCACCTCAAATGTGATGCGTCATTACCATCCCGGCCAGCATGTGGCCGCGTCCCTTTCCCTGTTTGCCTCAGTGGCCCTATTGTTTTGGTATATTGTCCAGTTTCTGATGGCCTTGAGTCGTGATTGACGGATTGTTTTCCGCGGGGTTGGATAAAAAAAAGGGCTGCCTTGACGGGCAGCCCTTTTTTTATGGTTCATCCATCTTTCTTTACGGCTTATTTTCAATAAGGGTCCATTTGCCTGTATCGTCGTCAAACTGATACAGGAGCTCATACCTTATTTTATCGCGGACATCATTGGTTTCAATGCGATAGGTGAAGAGGTTGTCCTGCTTTTCAATGAAGGTAATAACGGGCTTATCCAATCGGGTTTGGGGTGAAAGACCAAAGTAGTTTAGCAGGCTGGCCTGGGCAAATGCGGCAAGACCTGCGGTGTGTGCTGTGATGAACGCGGTTCGCTCGGAGTGATTTATCTTCTGGGTCAGGATGGCGCTGAGCTCCGCCTTGCCGCGGATGGGCTCGGTACTGCTTTCCAGCATGGTGAGTCCAAAATTATATTTGGATAAACCGGATTTGAAATCACCCTGTTTGATGAGGGCATCACCTTCACGGATAAGAAGGCGAACACGCGTCATAAAGACCTGTTCTTTGAGGCCGTCCATGCGAGTCTGGATATCGACGATGGTTGCCGCACTCATCCCGTTCGCTGTGGCATGGTCAAGGGCCTGCCGGTAGGACTCAACCGCTTCAGCTGGTCTGTTCTGGCTCCGGAGATCATCACCCTTTTCCCGAAAGATCGTCAGAACCGCGGTGTTATACTGTGATGTGGTCTGCTCGTTTACACAGGTTGCGTTCACCTTCAGGCGGTTCGCATACTCAAAGGCCTCGCTATATTTTTCCCTGGCCTCGTGCCAGTTCTGTTGTCTCAAGGCCGCATCTCCAAGATAAATCAGGGCTAAACACTCCGTGGTGGCAAGCTGTCTGGTCTCTTCCTGCTGTTTGGATTCAAGCTCTGCTATCTTTTTCCGTAAAACCGGGTCCTCCGAACCGATCTGCGCTTCATGTAGCTCGATAAACGCCAGGGCTTCATTGTATGTCTTCAGGGCCTCCTGCCATTCATGCTGTTCTGTGAGCGTTGCAGCTGTGAAGATGAGTTTCTCAAGGGTTGTGATGATGTTTTTTTTATCTTCACTGATAAACTCACCGTCATGGATCACGCGTCCGCGCATCCCTTGGACAAAGCTCAGGGAGGTCTGCAGGGAGGCAGCCCTTGTCTTGAGTTCATCTTTTTTGATTCTGTTGAAAAGGTACACATAGCGCAGGCTGTTGTGCATGTTGCGGATAGCCGTATTGGCCTGTTGGAACTTATTTGCTGTGATCAGATTTTTGGCTATGTCGAGCTTGTCCTGGGCCTGCCAGATCATGATTTTTTCAAACCCGAAAAGCAGGGAGGGAATGACGATGATGAGGATTGACGCAATAATACTCTTGGTACTTTTCCCCAGTGCCCGGCGCTGGGCTGTTTTTTCAATGAGTGCGATTTCCTTATGATGGACATCAATTTGGCGGACGGTTTGCAGCAGGTCGATGACCTCTTTTTTACGGCCATGGCTGGCGGCAATTTTAGCCTTGGCAAGGGTTGCTTCAAGGCTTTTCAGCGCGGTTTCAATGGCGATGATGTCATGCTTGAGGTTTGGGTAGTCCGGGACGAGTTGCTGCAGTTTCAGACCCTGCTTCAAGGCTGCGGGGTAGTCGCCGTTATTGCGGCTGTTCTGGAGTATTGCGTGCATGGCCTTACCTTTTGTCAAGGCGGCCTTCAGTTCATCAATGAGTCTTTGTTTTCCGGGAATAGAGGTGTCGGCTGGAATTTTTTGGAGCAGTGCGTAGCTGGTATACACCTGTTTTTCTTTAATGAGCTTCATCAGGTGCTGCAGGTGTTCATCAGCCATCAAATGATCTCCAAGGGGTAAAGGCAAAAAGGGGGGGCGGCGGAACCCTTATTTTTCAAATACGGGTTGAATATACACGTTTATGGCGTCCTAAACAATTGGCATAACGTTTAAATTCCAAGTTGACAGCTGCGGGCTGGCCGGCTCTCTTTTGGATTGAACGCATAATCTAACATGTTGAAATTAAAAGAGGTTTACAACCCCTGGAGGTTTCAGGATGCAGGGGGGAGTGATGTTTTTAAAAAATGGTATAGTGCCCGCGATTTAGGCAAAGTTGATATCCGTATTCGCGGAGATTTCATTACTGATCGTAAAGATATCATCCAGATTGAGGTCATGGATGTTCTGCCTCCCGTTCACCCGTGCCAAGGCTTTAAGTTCCTCTGTGGTGGCGTGGCAGAAATTGCTGAACCGGTCGGCTGACGCCGGAATAGAAAACCGTTTGCGGAGCTCAGGGTCCTGGGTGGCAATGCCCACCGGACATTTTCCCGTATTGCAGATGCGATACTGTTGACAGCCAATGGCGAGGAGGGAGCTTGTCGCCAGGGCGACACAGTCGGCGCCGAGGGCAATGGCCTTGGCAATATCGGTGGAGTCACGGAAGCCGCCGGCAACGCAGAAGGTGACTTGGGAGCCGGTCTGGTCCAGATATTTACGGACCCTCCGAATGGTATAGATAGCGGGTAAACAGATATGGTCACGGATGAAATTCGGCGCCGCCCCGGTGGCACCGCCCCGGCAGTCAACGGTGATGAAATCGGGATTGGCCTGGAGGACAAATTTGAGATCGGCCTCAATATGGCCTGCGGTAAATTTAATCCCCACCGGTTTGCCGTCCGTGATTTCACGAATACCGGTCACCATTTTTTTGAGATCTTCAGCGCTCTTTATGTCGGGTTGGAAATTGGGCGAGATGAAATCCTCTCCCACCGGGATGTCGCGCATTTGCGCAATTTCAGGGGTGACCTTGGCCCCGGGCAAATGACCGCCCATCCCCGGTTTGGCCGCCTGGCCGAATTTAATCTCCACCGCATCGGCCAGCTGCATGGCCTTGGTGTCCCGGCCATAGAGGGCGGTGCCGATCTCATAGATTACTTTTTTCCCATGCTCTCGTTCCTCCGGGAGTAACCCTCCCTCTCCGGAACCCGTGGCCGTTCCGGCACGGCTCGCGCCAATGGCGAGAGCGATCTTGGCCTCTTTGGACAGGGCACCAAACGACATATGGGAGACAAAATAGGGGATGTCCAGCACCAGAGGATGTTTGGCGTTTGGACCGATGATGGTTGAGGTGTTGACCTCCTGGTGTTCATCCAGGGGGAAACGATGGAATTGACTGCCGCGGAAGAGAATGGTTTCAAGGCCGGGGAAGAATTTCCGCGTACCCATGGGTGAAATTTCACTCACCCCTGTCTTGGAGATCTTCTGGATAATGGAAAACTTTTCCTCCGACTCATACTCCTCGCGGCTCCATTCCGATAAGTAGTCATGCAGTGACGGGGTTTGCTCAGGTGGGGCTTCGTTTTCTGGTGCAGGGGATAGGGGGATGAATTTATCACGACTGGCAGCACAGATTGGACATCGTGCGGGCGGGTACAGGCTGTCGGTTTCATATTGACAGATACTGCAGCGATAGGTGGCCTGTGCCATGTATGGTCTCCGTTTCCTGAAGTGATTTGTTTCTTATCTAGAAACAAGCATACATGGCATTTCTTGATTTGCGGTAATGTTTTTTGAGAGCTGAAAAGGCTTATTGCTGCCGTTCCTGCGTCTGCATTTCAAGGGGGTAAATAAGTACGGTGGAGTCTTTGGCGCTTTGCATGTCCATCCAGCCGCTGTTGATGATGAGTCCGACATACAGTTCTGCCTTGGATGAACCCGGTGCCTTGGAAAAGTCATAGGAGGCGATGTAGCCGTCAATTTTCTGGGTGCGCCATAACTCTGAAAGGCCAATGCCGGTCCAGGAGAGGGCATGGATTTCACCACTTGGGTAGGATTTGAAATTCTTGAAAATCCTTGAGGCGGAGGAGAGGTTTTTATTGATCACCACATCCGGCTGGTTATCGTTGTTGACATCTGTAATGATAATCCGCGAGTGCATATACAGCCGGTCCTGATCACCGTCATTGCTTTCACTGACCGGCTGCTTGACTGACCCACCCTTCTTGCGGGTGATCGAGTTTCCGCCGATATAGCGTAAACTTCCCCCGTAATAATCGTCACCAACCCAGAGTTGTTTCCCGCCGCTCATCATGACATGGAGTTTGTCATTGTCATCAAGCATGATCACTTCGCTGACCCCGTTCCCGTCCAGGTCGGCCATGGCAAAGTTATACACATTGGCGCCTGCAGGCAGAGAAAGTCTGTTGAGGTTCGTCAATTGCCCGTCCTGCAGGCCAAGCTCATAAATACCGTCGCCCATTGGATATTCAATGCCGGCCCGTTGGCCAACCAGGATTTTACCCCGGCCAGGTGTTGAGATCGGCTTGATAAACCAGCGTTGGTTCTGAAAGAGGTAGGTGAAATGATTATTCTCCCAGCGGACGGCCATGCCGTTTGGCCGCTGGGCCTGGTCAACGGAGGTGATGTAGATTTCAGAAACTCCGTCCTGTTCAAGATCGGCAATTTCCATGGAAATAATCTTCTGATTTGACGGCAGGGTGATCTGACCGAACGGGGCGAGATTGGTTCCGGTCATCTGGTAGGCAAAGATCTCATTGGCCGAGGCCACGACCAGGTCGTTGTCGCCGTCACCGTCGATGTCGGCGACAGCCATATCCTGCATGGAGATCGGCAGGTTCCGGGTTTTCTTGAACCCTTGGGCGCTGGTGATGCCGAGCGGCCTGATAAAGCCGGATCCGGCCTGTCCCGGAGTTAAGAAGGCGCGGTCAGGGTGCGCGGTCTGGAAACCGGTAGTGGCGGGTTGCGGTGTTGCTGCGACCTGCGGCTGGGGGGCGACAGCAACGGAGGTCGCACCATGACCTTTGCCGCTGAAGGAGCGCTGGCTGATATCTGAGGCGAGGATGTCCACAGCTGGAATAATATCATTCTCGCTGGCGGCGGACGCATAATAGGTGGCCTCAGGGACGGAACCGTCCCTGGTGTTGATCCGGGCATTGATACTCAGACTGGTGCCGATGGCGGTGATTTCACCCCTGAGGGTGTAGTCCGCCTGGGCAGGGTCTTCAACAATTTTAAGCTTGGCATTGGCGGCGAGGCGACTGGCCATCATGGAGCGCATGGCGTCCTCAAGAAAGGAAATATCCTTCTGGGCATGAACCTTAAAGGGTGAAATATAGATAGTTTTTTGTGGCTCTGCACAACCGGTTCCGGGTAAAGCAAAGAGGGCCAGGGTGATGAGGATCAGGCTGACACCCATCACTCGGAAAGGGGTGTGGCTGGTACAGGCGGTGCGGGTGTTGGGGCAGGCTGTGGAGGGTGAAACACCTTCTATGCTTGCTTGTTTCTGTTGACAGTCCAGGCCGAGAAAGCCACTAGATTTGATGTGACGAATAAGCTTATTCACGATATGATGCCCCTAAAGTATGAAGAGTAGATTGTATATGCATAAAAACCTATGCACTCTACTCTGAACAACTTCTCTCTCGCAAGTAATTTTGAAGGTAATTTCATGGCTCTCCATCTTTATATGATCAGACACGGCAAGACTGCAGCGAACCTGGAGAATAAATTCGCCGGAAGGAGTGGGGAACCCCTGTCTGATCAAGGCCGACAGCAGATCCGCGATCTTGTGCCGAAACTCAGCACCCTGCATCTTGACGCCATCTATGCCGGTCCCTTACCCCGGACCATGCAGACCGCTGAAATCATAGCAGGAGATGCAGTGCCCGTTTATAAGGCAGAGGGGTTGATCGACATCAACCTGCCCCACTGGGACGGGTTGACCAAGGATGAGATCAGGGCGAAGTTTGGCCGCCAATATCCCACATGGCTTGCGACCCCTGACCTGTTTAAGGTGGCGGGTTGTGAGGATTTGCATCAGGTCCAGAAAAGGGCTGTGGCCCAGGTTGAGGAGATTGTCAGGCGACATGATGCGGGGAATATTCTCCTGGTGACCCACCTCATTGTCGCCCGGTGTCTGATCTTGCATAAAACGCAGCAGCCTCTTTCCGTGTTCAGGGACGTGGCGGTGGAGAATGGTGAGATTGTCGAGTTGTAACAAAACGACACGTCTGTTGTGTCGGGGGTGACGGGAAAAATATGGTATGTCGTTTTCTTATCGGGTTTGTTTTCGTTTTGGCGGTCGGATGTTGAGTCTGCTGCGCTCATGGCTGCAACAACGTCCCACCTTTGAATTTAACGATTCCCCCGGATGTCCGGATTTCATCCGTGAATCGATCCTTGAGGTCTTGGGTGCATCCATCCGTGATGCCGGGGTGTACGACAGGCTGGCCCCTCGTTTTATTGAATGCTGCACTGAGGGTGGCATTCGTGAAGTTCTGGCAATCGGCGCCGGTTCCGGGGAGTCCACGGCTGTTTTCCTCGATGCCGTTCTCCAGACCGTGCACAGACCGCCGCATATGTATATCTCAGATCTCCTGCCCATGGTTCGGGTTATGACTGCAACCTGCAACCGCTA
>JBFFNY010000029.1:0-11121 GCA_041562955.1 Desulfurivibrionaceae bacterium
CACCAGGAACCGGTCATGGTCAACCAGATCATTGAAGACAGCGGCCTGAACTGGAATGACATCGCAGCACTTCACCCCGTCGTTGAACTGGAAGTTGAAAAAGCGCAAATATTCCTCGAGGTCGTCAAATAATGAAAATACGTTTCTGGGGTGTCCGCGGCTCCATCCCCTGTCCCGGTCCGCAGACCATGAAGTACGGCGGCAATACGATCTGTATTGAAATCCGGTTTCCCGAGGTCAACCGGCTCATTATTATTGATGCTGGATCAGGGCTGCGGGACCTCGGCAATTACATGATGACAAACGACCTGCCCAAGGGCCCCATCAAGACATCCATCTACCTCTCCCATACCCACTGGGATCACATCATGGGGTTCCCCTTTTTCACCCCAATCTATATCCCAGGTACGGAACTTTCAGTCAACGGCCCGGTGTCCTTTGAAGAAGATACCCTGGAAAAAATTGTCGGCGGTCAGCTGACCTATCGCTATTTTCCCGTGCGCCAAACAGATCTTGGCGCCAAGATTGACTATCAGCAATTGAAAGAAGGGGTGTTTGACCTTGGAGACGGCATCAAGCTCATCACCAAATACCTCAATCACCCGATCCTCTGCCTCGGCTATCGCTTTGAATATCGAGGAAAGGTCTTCTGCACCACCTATGACACGGAACCCTATCATAATGTGTTCGTCACCGACCCGAATGATCCATCCTATGACCAAACCATGGCAGAGGAAGGGAATCTGGTCGCAGCAGAACAGAACATGGCCATTGAAAAATTTATTGCCGGGGCCGATCTGCTGGTCCAGGATGCGCAGTATACCCAGGAAGAATATAGCAAGGACAAGGTCGGCTGGGGCCATTCCCCCATTGAATTCGCCATCAGACAGGCCAAACGCGCCAAGGTCAAGGCCATGGCCCTCTTCCACCATGACCCCATGCGGACGGACAAACAGCTGGATGAACTCACGCACCAGTACTGCCAACAGGAGCCAGGAGATACGCCGTCGTTATTCTTTGCCAAAGAAGGCGTTGATATCCATCTATAACCCGAAACCAGGGACGATGACCTCGCCGCCCAGCCGACTCAGGAGAAAACCGATCTCATCCACGCTGAAACAGACCTGTCCCCTCATCCTTTATGGACTCATCGTGCTTTTTGGCGCAACGCTCATTCCTCAGCCAGGAATGAGCCAGACCCTCTTTGACTATGTGGAGATGCCCCAATCCAACCTGAAGGCCATTCAGCAATGGACCCGAATCCGCAGCCGCCACGCCAAGGAAGATGTGGCGACACCGGGAAGCCCCATCCAACAATGGTTTCAGCAGCTCAGCAAAACACAGCAGCTCGCACCGGAAAAACAGCTCCTGGCCGTAAACACGTTTGCCAATAAACACCCGTACATTCTGGATATGGATAATTATGGAATGGAAGACTACTGGGCCATAATCAAAGAATTTCTGCAGAACAACGGCGATTGCGAAGATTACGCCATCACCAAATTCTACTCCCTGAGAAAACTAGGATTTGACAATGACCAGCTGCGCATTGTAATTCTGCAGGATACAAACCTTAACGTTGCCCACGCCGTCCTTGCTGTATTCAGCGCTGACGACATCGTCATACTCGACAACCAGGTGACCCCTATCCTGTCACACACCGCCATCAAACATTACACCCCAATCTATTCCATTAATGAAAAGGGATGGTGGCTTCACCTTCCCCCCATGTAAACATCGATAACAGTCATGCCCAAAACAAAAACAACCCTCATCGCCGCCGTTACACTCCTTATGAGCCTGGCCATCTTCGGCATCTTCAAGCTCAGCGCCTATGAACGTCAGCGCGACATGGATAATTGGCGGATCACCCTGGGCGCTCTTGCTGACAATAAAACACAACTCGTGAACAACTGGCTCGACAGCCACCTCGCCTCCCTTGTGGAACTTGCGGAGAACCCATCTCTGCAGATGTATGTGCAATACCTCGAACGCAACAAGGAAAACCGACGTGAAGATCCGGCCCAACTCACCTATCTGAAAAATCTGATTGAAGTCACCGCCATCCGGACAGGGTTCACCCCCGCAACGCCGAATCAATCCATCAAGGCCAATGTGTCCTTTCGCGAGGATCAATCCCTCGCCCTGTACACCAGTGATCTCATCCTGCTTGCAGCCACCAAGGGGGTCATCCCCCTCACCGACAACCTGCGCATCGACATGGCAAATGGGCTTGCCGCAGGCAAGCCCACACTCCTCAAAATGGAGAAACACGCCGGCACCTCGCCCTCCATCAGCTTCCTCGTCCCGGTTTACGGGCTGCAAAAAAACGGCAGGAAAGAGCCTGTGGGAATCATCCACGGCCGCCTCAATCCGTCCACAAGTCTCTTTCCCCTGCTCACCGATCAAGTCAGCGCCCTGGGGAAATCCATCGAGACCTATCTGGTCCGCACGAATGGGCAGCTCATCACCTACCTCTCCCCCTTGCAGGGAGGACACCCCCCCCTGTCCAAGCAGCTCTCAAGCAACGACACCACCCTTGCTGCCGCCATGGCCCTGCAGCAGCCGGGAACCTTTGGTATTGGCCATGATTACTCAGGAAAACAGGTTCTGTTCACCAGCCGCGCCATTGATTCGATGAACTGGTGTCTCATCCAGAAGATCAATGCGGATGATGCCCTTCAGGAATCACGGCAACACAGCCAGTTTCTCACCTGGACGTTGTTCCTTCTTCTCCTTCTGACCCTCGCCATCATCACCGTGGTATGGAAACATGGTGTCAGTATCCGGGAACAGCAGGCCACCAAGCTTCTCCGGTCCAGAACCAGGGAACTCTCCAGACAGACCAATCTTCTTAATTCAATCAGCGACAACATGTCCGACCTCATCCTCCTGGTGGATGAACAGGATACGGTCCTCTTCATGAATCAAGCCTTCGCCCGGGTCACAAATGCCAGTCCCGACGCAACAATCAACAAAACCCTTACAGCGCTTCTCGGCCCTGTTCCCGCCCAGACGTTACAGGAGTTCTATGGACAGAATAAACAGGTGCACCATAAAAGCCTCACCCTCTCCTTAAATACGCATCAATATGATTTTCTCGCAACAGCTGTAACCATTGACTATGGTCAAAGAGGGGGCAAGGCGTATCTTGTCAGCCTGCATGACGTGACCAAGCTCAATGAAAAACTCCGTCAAAATGAGAAATTGCTCAAACAAACGATTCAGGCGCTCATGCGTGCCATTGATCAGCACGACCCCTATTCCGCCAACCATTCAGCCAAGACAGCAGAACTTGTCGAAAAAATTGCCCTGTCCATGAATCTTTCAGACCATGACAGGCAGGGGTTGATCATTGCCGCAACCTTATGCAACCTGGGCAAACTTTCCATCCCGAAAGACCTTTTGGCTAAGACCGGCACACTCACCCCGGAGGAAAAAGAACTCCTGGCCAAGGAAACCTCCTTTGCCGCCGACATGCTGGCTGACGTCGATTTTTCCTGGCCTGTGGCGGAAACAATCAGCCTCAAAACAGAATTTCTTGATGGTTCCGGGACTCCACAAGGGTTGAGCGGGAAGAGCATCAGCAAGGCCGGGCGTATCCTTGCTGCCGCAAACAGCTTCATCGCCATGACCAGCCCACGCGCCTACCGGGAGAAACTCTCAGACAATAAGGCCCTGAATCAGCTGCTTGAGCTCTCAGACACCTGCTACGACCGTAAGGTCGTGGCAGCGCTGTTTAATATTATTGAAAATGAAAACGGGTAACAGACCACCGCTAAAACCGATCCCGGACCACAACATCCTCTTGGGACAAGGGACCGGGGCGCTCCCACGGCTCCTTGGTCCCCTTGCCAATCACCACAAACATTGTCACCACATGATCCGCAGGCAGATTAATAATCCGCGCCACAGCGTCAAAGTCAAACCCGTCCATGGGGCAGGATTCGTACCCCATGGAGGTCGCAGCAAGCATCAAGGTCTGGGCGGCAATACCGCAGGAGCGCATGGCCTCGTCACGCATGGTCTGCTCTTTTCCGGCATAATAATCATGCAGGGCCGGCAGGACGAAGTCCTGCACCTCCTGCGGCGCCTTACGCCAATACCGCGCAGGATCCTTCTGCCACGCCTGCAGATCAGCACAGAGCACAATGACCATTGAGGCATCAAGGACCTGCTGCTGCCCCCACGCCGCTTCACACAGGGCCTGCCGTTGTGCCGGATCATCCGCCACCAGAAACCGCCAGTTTTGTATATTAAAGGCGGTGGGAGAACACATGGCAAGGTCAAGAAGAGTCCGTTTTTCCTCTTCAGACATGATATGATCCGGATCATAATGCTTCACAGCTCTTCTTCGTATAATGGCGTCACGGGTTTCCATTTTTCTACTCTCCTTATTGCACTTGAGGATTTCTTGACATATTTTCTTTCTAACCAGCTTCAGAGTAAGAGAGCAATTCCTGCTCCTGACTCAACACAACAACCTGCTCCGGACACCTATTCCCCCATGGCTAAAGAAAAATTCAAACGATTCCTCCCAACCAGGGAGACATTAAATAAACACCCTCTCTTGCGAAAGCTAT
The DNA here is from genome assembly GCA_041562955.1 of Desulfurivibrionaceae bacterium. GTDB lineage: Bacteria > Desulfobacterota > Desulfobulbia > Desulfobulbales > SURF-16 > JAJRUT01. Next base: position 4,584 of record JBFFNY010000029.1, read on the forward strand.
TCGGCAGCCGCCTCTTTGACCCGCATCTCTGGTATCTCAACAAAAATACCATTTCCATGGGGTTCGGCTGCGGTTTTTTCATCGGGTACCTGCCCATCCCAATGCAAATGGCTGTTGCAGCAGTACTTGCCATTTCATTTCGTTTCAACCTGCCGGCCGCCCTGATCCTCGTCTGGGTCTCAAACCCCCTGACCTGGGTGCCACTCTATTATCCGGCCTATAAACTCGGAGCCTTCCTCCTGGGACAGCACGATATTCCCCCAGCCAAACTTAATGTTGAATGGTTTCTGAACCATTACCCGCCCCTCTTTCTCGGCTGCGTCATCATTGGCCTCTGCGGGGGAGCGTGCTGTATGATGGCCACGCGGCTTCTTTGGCGGTTACACATCCTCCGGCGCTGGCAGGAACGAAAAAACAAGATTGCACAAAAAAAGGGATAAACACCAGAGGCATCCATCCCTTTTCAATTCGAGCACAGCGCAACATCACGCTTGAATAAGGTGCACATCTCGCTGGGGAAATGGAATAGAGATCCCTTTTTCGTCCAGCGTCAACTTGACCTTCTCCTGCATGGCAAAATACACCGGCCAATAATCACCCGAGTTTACCCAACCGCGGACAATAAAATTGACCGAGCTGTCGCCATGTTCGGCAAGGTACACCTCAGGCGCCGGTGATTTTAAAATTCGCGCATCCCCAGTCAATAATCCCATAAATACATCCTTTGCCTGTCGGACATCATCACCATAGCTGATCCCGAATTTCATATCGACCCGGCGGGTCGGCTCAGCAAAGAGATTCTTCACCGTGTCATTGGAAAGAATACTATTGGGCATGACAATCTTCTGGTTATCAAGGGTCAGGAGGATCGTATTGAAAATTTGAATCTTATGGACACGGCCCAAGTGGCCACCGGCCTCAATAATATCGCCCGGGACAAAGGGTTTAAAGAAGAGGATCAACACCCCGCCGGCAAAATTGGACAAACTCCCCTGCAGCGCAAGGCCGATGGCGAGACCTGCAGCACCAAGAACGGCAATGAAAGACGTGGTGGCAATACCGACCATGGAGGCCACGGAAATAAGAAGCAGGGCCTTGAAGATGAACCCCACCATTTTCACAAGAAAATCCTGCAAGGTCGTATCAACCTGCTTCGCCGCCATCCCCTTCTTAAGTCCGGCCACAACCACCTTGATAACCATTAAGCCCACAACAAGGGTCACAAGGGCCAACGCCAGTTTTGGCATATAGGCCATGGCAAGCTCAACCCCCCTGTCAAGATAAGGGGAAAGATCTACATCCTGTCCAATTGCCATAACTCGTCTCCTTTAGATTTTCACTACGTTGATAGGGGATACATCTCATGCGGCTAACAAGTGCCTAGTGTACAAAATTTCAGCGATGATTTCCAAATTAAATAGTCAGGATGATTACAACGGGGTGCTACCACCAGAGGTTGCAGATCAAAACCGCTGCCAGAATCCCGGCCCCATCAGCACAGAGGGCGGCCGGCAGGGCATGACGGGTTCTCTTAATCCCGACACTGCCGAAATAGACTGCGAGGACATAAAACGTGGTTTCAGTCGACCCCTGCATGGTGGACACGAGAAAGGAGAGAAAGGAGTCCGGGTCCTGGCTGACAATCTCACTCATGATCCCGAAGGCACCGCTCCCGGATAATGGCCGCATGAAGGCCATGGATAACGCCTCAGCCGGCATATGAATCAAACTGGTCAGGGGGGAAAAGACATGGATGAGGAGGTCCATGGCACCACTGGCCCTGAACATGCCGATGGCCACAAATATAGCCACCATGAAGGGGATAATACGGATGGCCGTGGCAAAACCTTCTTTGGCGCCTTCTGTCAGCGTTTCATACACCTTAACCCCGCGGAGATAGCCAAAGATAAGGAGAAAGGAGAGCAAAACCGGCACCAGCCAATTGGAAATAATATTCAGGTTCGCCGCTACAAAAAGAGAAGCGGAACTCTGCTGACTCAGTTGGAAACCGATCCCCCCGACAAACCCCAGCACACAGAGCCAGACAAACCCCCTGCCCCAGATTCCGGGCGGACAGAGCTCGACCGGTTCCGCCGGGGCCACAACCGGCTCACTCCTGCCGAGCTGCGTGGCCGAGAGGTGCTCGTTGCGGCGTGATAATATTTTTGACATGGTAATGGCCACAATAGTGGAACAACAGGTGGCCGCGAGGGCCGGAATCAGAATCGCGGCAGGAGATGTCGCCCCGGCTGCGGCCCTTACCGTAATCACCCCCAACGGCAGGATGGTCACCGAGGAGGTATTGATCGCCAGGAACAGACACATGGAATTCGTCGCGGTACCCTTTTCAGGCGCAAGCTTTTCCAACTCCTGCATGGCCTTAATTCCCATTGGCGTCGCCGCATTGCCAAGGCCGAGGGCATTCGCCGCCATATTCATCACCATGGCTGACATGGCCGGGTGTTCAGGAGGTATTTCAGGAAACAGGCGGACCATCACCGGGCGAACGCCCCGGGCCACAATACGCATCATCCCGCCGGCTTCCGCCACCTTCATCACGCCGAGCCATAGGGCCATGGGACCGATGAGGCCGATGGCCAGGACAACACCCGCCTTGGCTGAATCAAACGATGCCTTGGTCACCGCATCCATGGTGCCGGTATAGGACGCCACAACCGTGGCTATCAGAACCATTCCCAACCAGATTATATTTATCGCTGAGGGTTTCTGCTTCACTCATTACTCCACGTCATTGATCTCATGTGCTGCCAGGGTTTCGAGTCCTAATTTATTGTTGTAGTAGACATCGTATCCATTGTCAACTTCACCGCTACAGGGGGACGTTGAGCAGTGTCCCGGGCCGTACCCACCTCTTTTCCCGACGCTCAACCCGTGTCAGCCCATGCACGTTTTCTTTCCTCGCGGGACCAATTTGAAAGAGTAGAGATCATGGGCACCACAGCTGCCCCCGGGTCAGACCGAAAACGTTGATGATTTCACAAGAGTAATGTGTAAACCGGACTCCTGGTGCGTCTCCTTTCCCTGAGAAGGAAACCAGCCCTAAACAAAAAAAGTCACCTGCCCAATCAGGACAGATGACTTTAAAAAAGCTACACAAGCCTTACGAAAAAAAGCTTAACAACCTTCGATAGCTTTCTTCTTCGCAGCCTTAACTTTTACATCTTGACCAGCAGAAAGCTTATCCGCTTTTTTACAATCAAGTGTTACAGTATTTCCGTCTACCGCTTTAACGGTACACTTTACATCAGCTGCCATACTTACGGAAGCTACAGATGCGGTGAGGGCCATTGCCATTGCTACAGCTAATACTTTTTTCATCCTAAATCTCCTTTCTCTCAGATTTTCTTTTGCCCTGAATTATTCAAGGCTCAAAACTACCGTGATGATTAGTGCCATAATCACTACCTGATCAAAAAAAGGATGTCAACCAGAAAATGAATGACCATTCACATCTAAGCAAAACGCCTATAACCCTTATTTCTCGAGCATTTTCTTCACTTCCCGTTCCAGAAGCTTGTGAGGAACCAACCCGGGATAGGTCCGCAATACATTGCCCTCTTTGCTCACCAGAAAGGTCACCGGCACACCAGGAATCCCGCCAAAACCTTTTATGACTTGCCGGTCGGCCATCAGCACCGGATAATTCACCTCGATTCGCTTCATAAACCGCTGCACATCTCCCACTTGCTGGTCCACCGACAAACCGACAACCGTAAAATCACCCTGCCCATACTCCTCCTGAAGCTGCTTTAATATGGGCACCTCCTGCATACAGGGCGGGCACCATGTCGCAAAAAAAACAACCAGCTTAGCCTTCCCGGCAAAAGAGTCTGAATCCACCGTTTTTCCGCTTTCAGCATCGGACAGGCTGAAATGGGGCATAGGTGTTGCAGCATAGAGGGATTGCCCCCCTATCAATAAAAAACAAACCACGACTAATATGCTGCCAAGTGTAACGGGTAATTTTTCTCTCATTGTTTTTACCTATGTATGTTAAAAATTTGAAAAGTATCTTATGTAAGGAATGTGCTCTCTGCAACAAACTCATTGATCCGCCCCAGCAAAAACACATGATTTGAGCTCATCGTTGTAATCCTGCCAACAAAAAAGCAGGAGCAAGGCGCCGGGAGCAAGGCAGCTCGTGCGAAATCATAACCATATGTATGTATGATGTATCTTTACTGAATAAATTCCACAAAGAAAAGACGAATAAAAAAATTCATGACCCACGAAACAGGAAAAGTCATACACCAGACGAACAAGTGGCTGGTTTTCTTCCTTGTTTCGGCAGGTGTCTTTTTTTCCACCATGGACAGCTCCATGGTGAATATCAGCCTGCCCTATATCATGGATGATTTCAAGTCCAGCCTGGGTCAAACAGGCTGGGTGGTTTTGATCTACCTTCTCACCACATCGGTAACCATGCTCTTCTGGGGACACCTCGCCCAGCGTTTCGGCAGGGAGAACCTTTACACCGCAGGCCTCTTTATCTTTGGCACCGGCTCTTTTTTCTGCTCCAGAGCAACCGGCCTTGACTTCCTGGTGGGGTGCCGGTTCTTCCAGGGTCTTGGGGCCGCCATGATGATGGCCAACGGCCCGGCCATGCTCAAATCCGCCTTTGGATCTGAAAGACTGGGCCGCTCCCTCGGCTTAATGGGCATTGCCACAGCCCTCGGCCTCATGGTGGGACCGGCGGTGGGCGGTTTCATCATTGAGTATCACTCCTGGCAGACCCTGTTTCTTCTGCCCGTCCCCATCTGCGGCGCGGCCGGATTAATCTCCCTGAAGACACTCAACCGTCCTGTTCCGCCCGAGCCCAACCACCCCTTTGACTGGCTGGGAGGATTGTGGTGGGGGGTGCTCCTCACCGCGTCAACCTATACCCTGAGCCTTGCCGCCGACCACGCTGTACAGCCGGAACGTTTAATTCTCGGAACCCTGCTGAGCGTCATCGCACTGCTTCTTTTTATCCGCCGCGAGTCGCGCCTGTCCCGAAATACAGATTCAGCCAGCCCATTGCCCCTCATCCCGACCAAACTCTTTCAGCAGCGATCCGTCTTCATCGGCTCAACCACGGTGGCCCTGGTCTTTCTCTGCCTCTTTTCAGTCCTCATCCTCACCCCGTTTTACCTGAGTATGGTGCTGCAGATCTCTAGTGCTAAAATCGGCATGGTCATGCTGGCCATCCCCATCACGGCGCTGATCACAGCACCCATTGCCGGCTGGCTTGCCGACAAAACAAACGCCAGGATTGTGGCAACCTGCGGCCTCACCCTCTGCACCATAGGCCTCTTTCTCTTCACCACCTTGTCCGAGGCGACAACTCCCATGACGGTTGCCCTGCGCCTCACCTGTTTCGGCGTTGGTCTCTCCCTGTTTCTCTCACCCAATGCCACCATGGTTCTGCGGCAGACAACGGACCGACATACCGGAACGGTTTCAGCCCTCCTGGCCACCGGGCGGACCCTTGGCATGCTCGCTGGAATTTCACTGGCAAGCTTCGCCTTTTCGCTTTTCTTCTCTCATTTCACTGGAGGACTGGACATGAGGAACTATAGCGACCAACATGCCGCATCCTTCATCATGAGCATGCGCTTTTCCTATTACTGCTTTCTCGGAATTGGAGCCGCTGCGGTTCTTCTCTCTGCATTGAGAACTGCCGAGAAACCGGACACATCTGAATAAGACCCGTCAGGCCTGTATATCCACGAGGGAAGAAGGAACGGCGCCGCCAGTACGCATTTTCAACTCATCTTTGATTTCCTGCATAATCGCGACAGGCTTCATACGGCAGCTAAACTGTGATTCATAGCCAAGCCCGCCCAGCCGTGCCTCAAGCGCCGGCAGCGCCTTGTCAAGCAGTCCATAGGCCGCTTCATCCGCCACCGAGAATTGCCCGGCAATTGATTTCTCACCAAGCACCACCTGAATCGACACCGGCCCAAGATTCGTCATTTCCAGAAAAAAAGCCAGATGCTCCTGGGTCTGCCCCTGGCTGTTCTCCTCCTGTTCATGGGACCACATCCACTCACCCCAGCCGGACTGGCCGGAGAAGAAACAGGGTACCAGGACACAATCATTCTGCCCTGCATGGACCATTTCTCGGTTCACAGCCCCATGGGAATCAAAAAAAGACGCGGCCTTTGCCAGTCCGGCCGTAAGATCATGCGGTTTTACCCTTGCCTTATCCGGCTCTTCCTCACCCGCCCCCTGTTTCACTGCCAAAGCAGACACCAGCTGTTTTAACACCCGCAAGAGCTCGGGCTTGGGCTCAGAACCCTGCAGACTGGCAAGGACCTTGGCCACCGTCTCGTTATGCTGAACCGAAGAAAGACTTTTCCCATGCAGTGTTGTATCGGAGAACCCCTGAATAAACGCATCTGCCGTTGTTGCCTGCATGGGAAAATCAACCTTAGGGGCAGGGGTGTAGCCGGCCTGAAGCAATCGTTGCATCGGTTCAAGACCACGGATGGATTCGGGAATGTTGCCCGCCTTGAGCACCAATTGCACCAGATCG
>JBFFNY010000030.1:0-10907 GCA_041562955.1 Desulfurivibrionaceae bacterium
ATACGCACCTCTTCCGGAATGATGTTTGTTGCGGTGCCACCTTCGATGAGCCCGATATTGGCGGTGGTATCCTCGTCGATACGGCCCAATGTCAGGTGAGTCATGATTTGAGCGCAGAGGAGTATGGCATTAAGCCCATCCTCCGGGTTCAAACCGGCATGGGCTGCGCGACCTGTCACCACCGCATCAATATAAACGGCTGCCGGAGCACCAATGATGGCATTATCCACCCCGGTTGAATCAAGGGCAAAACCATATTCAGCCACAAGCAGATCTAGGTCCAGGGACTTTGCGCCGAGCAGCCCGATTTCCTCGCCAGTAGTGAAGACAAATTGCACGAGGGGGTAGGCCACCTCATTTTCCATAAGAATATGGGTCAGTTCCATCAATATGGCTATCCCTGCCTTATCATCCCCGCCAAGAACCGTGTCCCCCCTGGAGGTAAAAATGTCATCGCTGAAGTCGACCTGAACGCCGAGACAGGGGTTGATCACGTCCATGTGGCAATTAAAAAATACAGGGGTTGCTCCGGGGTTATTTCCAGGTAGAGTGACAATCAGGTTCCCGGTATTTGAACCAGTGGCATGAGCCGAGCCGTCTTCGGCCATTTTAATATTCGGAAATTGCGAAAAAAACCGGGTAAGATACGTGACCAGCCCCCTTTCCTGTTTACCGGGGGAATCAATTTCGCACAGGGTTATAAAATAATGCGCCAAACGCTTCGGCTGAATCATATCAATAGACATAGATCACCATGAACAGAGTAAGCAAATACAACGAGATTGTTGGGTACAAGACCAAGGATGGATCACAAATACGGGAACTTATACACCCGCTCCGCAACGGCAACACAAACCAGTCCATTGCCGAGGCACGGGTATCGAAGGGTCGCCAGACTCTGGCACATCATCACCGGAACAGTGAAGAACTGTACATGACCCTGGAAGGGGTCGGAAGACTTTATATACATAAGGGGGAGGATGAACCACCTCTGGAAATAGAGTTACAGCGTGGAACAAACGTTGTGATACGGCCATATGAGACGCATTGGCTCAAGAACACCGGGGAAACAGACCTGGTGATACTCTGCTGCTGCAGCCCGCCCTACTCCCATGACGATACATTTTTAGCACCTTAAAAATACCGCCACCCGTAACGGGTTAGACAGAACGGTATTTTCAGGGAACGACACTGCAGGACGCTAAAAGGATGAGTCACCATAGAGCGAGGAGACATCAGACCTACGAGAGGAGACCGATATCCGCATTCGCATCAACCTGCATGGCCTTGACCGGACATACCGCGACACAAAGGCCGCAACCGGTACATTTATCCGTATCAAAGAGAACCGTCATCTCCGGACGATGCAAATACAGCGCAGACGTGGGACAAACACCGGTGCAGGCACCGCATTGAAAACATTGATTGTCATCCCGGCGAACAATGGTGGAGATGGACTCAATCTTCACACCTTGAGACTGGAGTGAGGCAAGGGCCTCTTTCACATTTTCTTTATGCCCTTTTAACTCGAGAACCATCAACCCATCACTACCCTGAAGTATGGTGGCCTTCAGGATATTGAAGTCAACATCATACTGGCGGACCAGAGCGCTGATCATGGGCTTATCACTTGTTTCTTTGGGGAAATGCAAGACGTATATTTTTGTATTCATAGGTGTATCCAAGATGTAGGAGGTAAAACTTCAAACATTAAAGGGATTGGTACTCTACCAAAACTGTGATGGAGAGTAAATATGTATTGTGGAGAAGGGAAGGGTTCTACTTTGAATCGGAAAACCGATAGCCAACGCCACGCACGGTTTCAATACACATGGCGGCCGGACCGAGTTTTTTACGTAACCCGGAAACCTGGACATCAATAGCCCGGTCCGTAAGGGCATAATCAAACCCGCGAATATCGTCAATGATCTGCTGGCGGGAAAAAACCCAACCAGGTTTACCGGCGAGGAGCAGCAGGATACGGAACTCAGATTTAGTTAAACCAATCTTTTGTCCGGCCTGGGTCACATCATAGGTGTTGGGCGAAATGCGCAGGTCAAAATCAGGAAAAAAAAGGGTATTGTCGCTGGTTGCGGGCAATACCCGACGCAAGAGGGCGTTGATTCGGGCCAGAAGGATTTTAGGACTAAAGGGTTTGGGCAGATAATCATCTGCCCCGACACTGAGTCCGTGCACCACATCTTCATCCTCACCCTTCGCCGTAAGCATCAGTACAGGACAATCCTTAAAGGCCGGGTCAGCGCGCATCTTCTTACACATCTCAATCCCATCCATTTCAGGCATCATTCGGTCAAGAACCACGAGATCGACTTTTTCCTGTTGAAGCTTGGCAAGACCCATGACACCGTCATCAGCGCAAACAACATGAAAACCGGCCTTCATGAGATTAAACGAGACCAGTCGCTGAATATCTTCCTCATCCTCAACAACAAGTATGGTGTGTGTCACTAGTGGCGACATAAAGAAACTACCTCGTACCCAGTACATCTTTTTTAAATAGAAATTTCATGGCGAATAATCCGCCCCTGAAGCATATAAATAATATCTTCGGCAATATGGGCGGCATGATCACTGATCCGCTCAAGACCGCGGGCAACGGACAATATCATAGGCAGGTAGGGCTGCAATTCCGGTTTATTCTTGGAAATTTCTTCAAGATCTATGCGAATAGCACGTTTGGCCTCATCCACTAAATTATCCATAACGCAAACCTTGTAGCACAGGTCAGAGTCTTCACGAACAAAGGCATCGAGACAGAAAGAGAACATGTTCTGAGTCGTCTCAAACATTTCATCAAACTCCGACGGCATGATAATCGGCGATGAAGAGCCCAAAGCCTGCCTGGTGCGATTAACCAGAAGAACCTTATCCGCAATCTTGCAGGCCAGGTCGCCAATACGTTCAAAGTCAGTGTTCATCTTCAAAACCGTGATGACAAAGCGCAGGTCAGAGGCTACAGGCTGGTGCAGTGCGAGGATCTTCAGACAAAGCTCCTCAACATTCACCTCAAGACTGTTAATCTTCTTGTCCCCGTCCAGAACCTTTTCAGCAAGCTCATTGTCAAGGGTGCGTACAGCCTTAATGGCGGTGGTTACGGACTCCTCAACCACTGTGCCAAGAAAAATCATATGTTGTTTTAATCCTTCTATTGAGGATTGAATATCTTCAGTCACGTCGATTTCCTTTAATAAAATAACGATTGGATAAGTAGTTCTGGGTGAATCAGCTCAGGCAAAAAAACAAGAGCATGAGATCAACCAAAACGACCAGTTATATAATCTTCAGTGGCCTTCTTTACTGGAACTGTGAATAGATCCGTGGTCTTGCCAAATTCTATGAGTTCGCCTTCATACAGAAAAGCGGTAAAATCCGAAACCCGCGAAGCCTGCTGCATATTATGGGTTACAATTATAATGGTATATTCTCCGTTTAATTCCCGAATCAACTCTTCAATATGCGCGGTGGATCGAGGATCAAGGGCGGAGCAGGGCTCGTCCATGAGGATAATTTCAGGGGAAACCGCAATGGCACGAGCAATACAGAGGCGCTGCATCTGACCGCCGGAGAGTCCCATCGCGGACTGATGCAGACGATCCTTCACCTCATCCCATAAGGCCGAACGTTTCAAAGAGAGCTCCGCCGCTTCTTCAAGAACGGGTTTTTCGGTTACACCGCCAATCCGCAGTCCATAAATAACATTCTCATAGATAGACTTCGGAAAGGGGTTGGACTTTTGAAAAACCATACCAATTTTTCGCCTTAAATCAATAACATCCACCGATTTGTCAAAAATATCCTGTTGATCCAGTTGAATGGACCCGTTGATATTGACACAGGCAACCAGATCATTCATGCGGTTTATACAGCGAATGAAAGTTGATTTGCCGCAACCGGAGGGGCCGATCAAGGCCGTTACCTTGTTGCGGGGAATATCAAAATTAAGATTAAATAAGGCCTGACTTGTGCCATAAAAGAGGTTGAGATCCCGAACCTGAACAATGGAATCTTCAATAGCAATAATGGGGTTTCTATTATCGTTTTTCATAAGCAACCTGGAGAGAAAAATTAACCACGAAATGTCGCAGCTATCATAATGTATTGTTCGGAGTTGACTAAATCGTGATTAAAAAATTAATCCGCAATGGCAAATTTCTTTTTCATGCTGTTTCGCATAAAAATAGCAGTACTGGTAAGGGCGACAACAATGCCCAGGAGCAACAACGTTGTGACAAAAACCATGGGTTTAGCTGCTTCAACATTGGGTGATTGAAAGCCGATATCATAGATATGAAAGCCAAGATGCATGAATTTACGGTTGAGATGGAAAAAAGGAAACTGACCATCCAGGGCCAAAGAAGGCGCCAGTTTGACAACCCCGGTAATCATAAGCGGGGCAACCTCACCGGCGGCACGTGCCATAGCCAGAATAAAGCCTGTCATGATACCAGGCGAAGCCATGGGGATTAAAATACGAGTCAGGGTTTGAAATTTTGTGGCCCCTAAGGCATAGGAAGATTCTCGCAACCCGCCCGGAATGGCCCCAAGCGCCTCTTCAGTTGATACGATAACCACCGGAATCGTCAACAGTCCGAGGGTTAACGAGGCCCAGAGAATGCCGCCCGTACCAAAGGTCGGTGCCGGAAGCTGCGCTGGGAAGAAGATCTGATCGATGGAGGAACCAATACCGTAAACGAAGAAGGCCAGCCCGAAAATACCGTAGACAATGGATGGTATGCCGGCAAGATTATTGACCGCGATGCGGACCAGACGGACCAGAAAACCATCCCGGGCGTATTCCCGCAGGTACACCCCGGAAATAACACCAAGGGGAAAGGAAAAAATCGCCATGACAATAATCAGCATAACCGTGCCGAATATAGCTGGAAACAGACCGCCCTCGGTATTTGACTCCCGTGGTTCATCGAAGAAGAGCTCCCAGACCTTTTGCAGGTACAATGAAACCTTTCCAAAGAAAGACAGACTGTTGGGCTTATACACCCGGACCATGCCACTCAGTGGAATGGTCAGCATGGTGCCGTTTGCATCGGTAAACCGGGCTGTATTCTGAACCAGGCGAGCCTGAAGCGCATCAAGGGTGACGACTAAGGTGTCGAATTCCGCCTGAAGCAACTCTTTCTGCATGGTAAGCTGATGAAAATCATCACTCTGTTCCTCACCGCGAAAACGCAGCTTAGCCAGTTTATGGTCCAAACTCTCAACCCGATAATTCAAGTCTGAGATCTGCGACTTGACCCCGTCAAGTTCGGGCATCTTGGCCTTGACGTCATCCAGACCCGCCAAGAGTGTATCATATTCACCGGGCGGCAATGCGGGTTGATTCTGCAGCGCTACAGAGGATAAGAACCCGACAAAATTACCATACTCATGCCGTTCGATAAGAATAGCATCCTGAGGATACGTCACCTGTTTGACGTCACTATCAGTTACCCACTTGAAGTCAAGGGAGTACAGGTCGCGGTTGGAGATCTTGAGCTGAGAGCGTGTTTCATCGTCCCGCTTGCTCATGACAGATGACTGCACCACTTCGCCCATGAGCGTTGAGCCATCCTTCATCTCCAGATGGGAAAGGGGACTCACCCAGAAGACACCCATACCATTCTTAAAAATTACCACCAGAAGGGATAGGGTTAAGAGTAAAATGAGGGCCAGGGCCGCGCCGGAACCCCAGATGAAGGGTTCGCCTTCACGCCAATATTTAGATTTCATAAACAGTTCCTTCAAGGTTATTTAGACTGAAGGGGGTTAGACTAAGGGTGCAATGAATCCACATCCTTACCAATCTAACAGCCACCAACCCAACCAACTAAATCGCTATCTCTAATACCGTGCGTATTTCTTACGCAAGCGGTCACGAATAAGTTCAGCACCGGTATTTACAATAAAAGTCATGCCGAAAAGCAGTACCGAACAGAGAAACAAGACCCGGTACAGGGTTCCATCCACCGGCGCCTCAGGAATCTCAACAGCAATATTTGCCGCCAGGGTGCGCATACCGTTAAAAATGGACCAATCCATAATGGGGGTATTGCCTGTGGCCATGAGAATAATCATGGTTTCACCCACAGCACGGCCCAGGCCGATCATGGAGCCCGCAAAAATTCCCGGACTCGCGGACGGGAGTACCACACGCCAGACCGTCTGCCAACGACTTGCACCGAGGGCCAAGGACGCATGACTCAGGCCGGAAGGAACATTGGACAGGGCATCTTCAGAAATGGAAAAAATAATGGGGATGACACAAAAGCCAAGACCGAAGGCTATAATGATACAATTGCGCTGATCATAGGTGGCACCGATGTTTTCAAAGATGTACTGGGTGAAGTTGCCGGCAAAGAAGAGATTCTCAATGGTTGGTGACACATAATAGCTGAGCAGGACTCCGCCAAGAATAACCGGGATGACCAGAAGAAACTCCAGACCGCTCTTCATCTCACGAACAGGTTTGAAGCGCTGAGCGTAATGCCAGAAAAACAGAAACCCGCAGAAACAAAGAGGGATCAGCAGAAAACAAAGAATCAACGCCACAAGATGCGTTTCAATGAACGGTGCCAGCACCAGGGCAATGAGAAAACCAATAACAACGGAAGGAACCGAGGCCATCACCTCAACGGTGGGCTTGATAATCTGCTGCAGATGCGGCGGGGCAAACTGCGAGACATAGACCGCACCAAAAATAGCCAGGGGGAGGGCGAACAGCATGGCATAGATGGTTCCCTTAATCGTGCCGAAGAGCAGGGGGGTAATGGAAAATTTTGGTTCAAAATCGTCCGAACCGGAGGACGACTGCCAGGCGTACTCCGGACTGTCATAGTTTTCGTACCAGACCTTGCCGAACAGGCTTTTAAAGCTCACCTCAGGATGGGGGTTGTGTAACTTCAGGAGCTGAACCCCGGTTGCAGTCAGAGCAAGCAACCCCTTGCCCCGATCATTCAGACTCGCTAAACCAACGGAGCCGAGGTCAAAGGTATACAGATTACGCTCTGACGTCATATGGTCCAGGTGCAGCTCACCCTTTTCAGACCAGGACAGGAGGGACTTGTCACGCCGGGAGGGACGAATGGCAACCACAGGGGAGTCATGGGAGGTCAGGGTATGAATTCTGCGAAGTTTCTTCGTGGTACTCTCGTCAGAATCACGCACGCCCATCCAGGTGGTCAGACTGCCGTCAGCAGTTCCCACAGCAAGGGACTGGGAGCCAAATACCATACCAAGAGCGGTGATGGGTTGCTTGAAGGCGGGAACCGTATCTTCGAGCACAGGGGCTTCACTGATGTCCCAATGGAGCAGCGTCCCACCCCCGGTTCCGGCATAGAGCTGCCGGCCATCTTCACTTAAGGCCAAGGCCGATATCGTTTCAAAATAAGCTGGAATGACGAACGATTCCTCAGACTCTTCAACATCACCAAACAGAGACTCGGTAATCGAGGTTCGAAAAATGGATACAGAATTATCCTGGTGGAGATTCACCCGCACCGTGCCTGGTAGATCCTCATCGACACTGGTGGTAAAAAAAGACTGTACCAGGGGCGATCCGGTGGGCAGCGAGGGGTATTCACCTTGCATCGTAATCTGCGGCTCAATGGAACGTGTCCCTTCATCATTAAAAACAGGACGAAAGGAGATCCCCACCACAGACAGGCGGCCGTCATCCCACAACAGGGAGTATTCGGCACGATTGCGTGACGTAAAGATGATGTGCGCATCACGGTTTGCGCCAAGATCAACAGGGGGAACTGTTTCTTGTCCCTGTATAGAAATCACCGAAACCAGTCCTTTCTGATCAATGGTAAACACATTCTCCTGATAATCATCGAGACCAATCACCGCCTGCGGTTCCGTCACCGTAATCCTGTGATCAACAATCTCGCTGGTGGGAGACTGGAAGAGAGGCAGGGAGACGCGGGCAATTAAGAAAAGAATCGCCACAACGCTTAAAATAACCGCAACACCACCAATGGTAATGACATGATGGGCAAGTTTGTCGTAAAATTTATTGCGTTTCAGAAGTTTTTTATTCATGGGAAAATATCATTCCAGCGTCAGTGAAGTGTAAAGTTCTCTATCATTATCAATGAGAAAAGCCACAGAAACGATACGCTGTGTATCTCTCTGTGGCTCTACGAAACGGTGTAAGATCACCTTACAGTAAAAAAAACTACTACAACATCTGCAGTTGTTTTTCAATAACCTTCGCCGGCAGAGGCAGATAGCCGTCTTTGACAACAATTTCCTGACCTTCCTTGGAAAGGACGAACTTCAGGAACTCTTGAGTCAAGGTTGGCAGCGGCTTATTCGGCTCCTTCACGACATAGATATAAAGCGTCCGGGAGAGGGGATACTGCCCGTTCAACACGTTTTCATAATTAGGAGGAAAAGGGGTGCCGCCCTGCTCTTTTGCCAGGGAGAGCGCCTTAACGCCGGATGTCCGGTAACCAATACCGGAATACCCGATACCGGAAAGATCTTCGGTTACACCCATAACAACAGAGGCCGAACCCGGCTGCTCCTTCACACTGTTCTTGTAATCGCCCTTAAACAAGGCCTTCTTCTTAAAATAACCGTAGGTACCAGAGGCAGAATTACGGCCATAAATACTGATGGGTGCATTACCAAGCTGCCCTGTTACCCCAAGCTGTCCCCAGGTGGAGATGTCCTGGTGCCCGCCTTTACGAGTCTTGGAGAAGACCGCATCAACCTCAGGAAGGGACATGGAATCAATAGGATTCTCCTTATTGACATAAACGGCCAGTGAATCAAGGGCAACACCGATACGGGTCGGCTTGAAGCCATATTTCTTCTCAAATTTTTCCTCTTCAACCTTCTTCATCTGGCGTGACATGGGACCAAGTTGAGAGGTGCCGGCAATAAGTGCAGGTGGAGCTGTTGAAGAACCCTTGCCTTCAACCTGAATACGCACGTTGGGATATTTCTTCCGAAACGATTCAGCCCAAAAGGTCATGAGATTATTAAGGGTGTCGGAACCGATAGAGTCAAGATTACCGGAAACACCATTGGTTTTTGTATAATCCGGTGTTGCAGGATCAACCTCAACACCAGCCTGAACCTGTCCGCCAAACAAAAGACTCACTGCTAAAGCTGTTGTACACACAATACCTTTTGTGAATTTCATCACTTATTCCTCGCCTGAATTTTCAAAAATATCCCAAGATTTAAAAACCATGGAATTTCGCATGACGTGATAATGACAGAACAATGTTAAGATTGTGTAAGGAAATAATACGGAACATGTTAACATCTATAAAACAGCGTTACTTCAAAAAGATAAAGACATATAGAGTAAATCATGCGACCATGACTCATGCTGTCTCCTCTCTCTCGACGCCTCGCATCTGCGTGGGTCAAAGAGACATCCTTTCCAGAACCAGCAGTTTCATTGCAACAGATAGTACACATCATACATCAAGGACACAGGCGTGTGCAAAGTATTCATTTTCAAAATCAAGGGATCTGCTGACCCCTTTCTACTGAAAACGGAAAGCCATCCATAACCAGTATATAGGACAAGAGCCATGTCGAAAAAAACCGCCCTCCTTATTCTCATTCTCACCAGTATCCTTCTTGGGAGCTGGCTCACCTATTATTTTTCGGATAAGGAGGTGATCAAACGGCAGCTTAACGGTCTTGCAGCGCAACTAAGTAAAGAAGGGCAGGAAACCTCGATTCAGATGGGATTGAAAATGGCCCAGGTGAAAAATCGTTTACACAACCCATGTCAGGTCGTCATTCCTGAACGAAAGTACATGCAGCCCCTGGAGCAGGATCTCATCATCCGCTATCTCATGTATTATCGGCAGCGTTATGCACAAATTACCCTGACCTTCGAAAATATAAGCATCAACATCCAGCACAAAGGACAGGCCATGATCCGGGCCGAGGTTCACCTCCTGCGCCGAACACAAACGAACCAGGACGAACTCCTGAGCGAGGTCTATCCCCTGGACTTTTCCCTGGCAAAACAGGATAAAATATGGGAAATAATGCAGGTCACCCTGCCCGAAGCAATAACAGAGTAGGCCTGCACCTTTTTCGACAGCGTAAATATGCGCGTTAAACGTTATTTTGTTGTTGTATACTGCAATCTCAGTCAATATCAAAAATGACTGTTCTGTAACCCAAGGAGATCACCATGAAATATGTCCTCGCCATTCTCGGTCTGGTCCTGTTAACCGTTCCGGCCTACGGGAAAAACAACGGCCATAACAATCAGCATCAAAACCAAAATCAGCAGGAGTACGAGCATCAATACGGGGAACAGTCCGACTCCAGGCATAAAAACAAGAAGGCAAAGAATCATAAAAACAAGAATCAGCGCCAGGATCTTCCCCCGGGGTTACAAAAAAAAGCAGGCAAAGGCAAACCTCTCCCCCCCGGCTGGCAGAAGAAGATTGCCAAAGGAAAGCGGGTGGATGACGATTTATACGGTCATCTGCACCCCGTTGACCGTGAAACCCTGCGTTTCCTGCCCCCTTTAGGCTATGGAGAGTCGTATCACTCTATTGAAAATGACATTATCAAACTCAAAAAGTCCAGCCGGGAAATCTTAGAGGTCATCAAGAAAAACAAACTCCTCCCTCCACCACCACCGCCGCCTCCTTTTTCTTTAAAAAAACTCCTCAGACTTTGATTTGGGATCCGGCCTTTTCAGCCATATACTGTCAGCCCGGAGGAGGCGCATCTAAACTCCTCCAGAGGCCTACGTGGACAATGGAAATGGACCTTCATTTCATTCATCAAAGTACCCCGGGCCGCACGGGCTCCACAATGATAGTTAACATATTCTGACCTACGATTTTCCACAGGAGAACATGATGGCGAGATTCTTGAAAAACAAAGAGGCCTCATTG
>JBFFNY010000031.1:0-10813 GCA_041562955.1 Desulfurivibrionaceae bacterium
CTGGCTCAGCATGAGAGCTTTGGTTCTATTTCCAGATCCCAGATCAAGAAATATCATATGTCCGGGGCAGTACTGGTCAATGATGGTCTCGTTCCCTTAAAATACAAGGTGCAGGTCGGAGATCTGGTTGTGGTGACGCTGCCGCATGTTACTGAGCTTGCTGTTACCCCTGAAGACATCCCGCTGGATATTCTGTTTGAAGATGAGCATATCATTGTCATCAATAAGCAGCCGGGGCTGGTGGTCCATCCCTCCCCGGGGCATATGGTGTCCACCCTGGTCCATGGGCTCCTTTTTCATTGCAGGGATTTATCCGGTATCGGCGGTGTGCTGCGCCCGGGTATTGTTCATCGTCTTGATAAAGACACCTCTGGGGTTATGGTTGCCGCGAAAAATGATTTTGCCCACCAGCACTTGGTTAAACAATTCAAGGATCGGCAGGTTAAAAAATCCTATCTGGCTCTTCTTGCAGGTTTTCCTGCCTCTGCAAGCGGGACGGTTACAACAATGATCGGCCGCCATCCTGTACATCGGAAAAAGATGGCTGTCCTTGAGAGGTCGGGACGGTTGGCTGTTTCCCATTGGCAGATTCTCGAGTGTTTTAAAAATCATAGCTATTTGCGTATAACGATTGATACGGGCAGGACCCATCAGATTCGGGTGCATATGAATCATTTAGGCTGTCCTGTTCTTGGGGATGCCGTCTATGGTGGAAAGAAAACGAAATGTACCGTGGCAACAAGGCAATGCCTTCATGCCTCCATGCTGAATATCATTCATCCCGCAACGGGTGACAGGATGGAATTCAAAGCCCCGCTCGCAGAAGATATTAGGCGACAGCTTGAGTTTCTGCAGGAGGAAGAGGGTGAATAGTATATTTGCGGATCAGGTCTGTGTGACCGGTACTATCGGCTGCGGCAAGAGCCGTGTTGCTAAGGTTTTGGCTGAGCATTGTCATCTGCCGTACATCGATGTCGATGATGTCGCCCGGGACATTATGGAACCGGGCGGTACAGGGATTCAGGCCTTGAGGGCATATAATGGAGCACTGTGTAATGATGACGGTTCGTTGAATCGTTCCTTGTTACGGTCCGAGATTTTTAATTCGCCGGTTGTCAGGGCAGAGGTGGATGGTTTACTGCATCCATTGATTCAATCTGCTTTACTGAAGCAACTGCAGGGACTGGGTTCGAAAGCTGTAATTGAAATTCCGTTACTCTATGAAACAGGCTGGGACGCATTTTTTAAAACCATTATTGTGGTGTATGCCAAAAAACAGACCTGTATTGCCCGTATTATGGAACGTGATCAGGTGAGTCGTGAGGATGCTGAAAAAGCATACGGTAATCAGATGGATATGGAGTTGAAAAAAAGCATGTCGCCCTATGTCATCGATAATGACGGGCCATGGGCAACGACCATTGATAATATCAGGAATATCGCTTCAAAACTTACAAATATGTGATTTAGACGGAGGAATGATGGTAAAAGAAAAAGTGGTGTTAAAAGTACTTGACACTACAACCCATGCTGGCTATAAAAATCACAACTTCTGAACATTCTATAATTTCTTGTATCTCATAATTCTCTTTTACAATCTTTTTTTTAGCACATAATACAGATATAAGTCGTTTCAGCAGTCCTGCTCTATCTCCTTGCATTACCTTTTCCCATAAAAACGTATTTTTACGTTATGTAATTCCACCCTATGATGTCTTATTAACTCTATCTAGAGGCCCTGTCTCAACGTGAAAGAACAAACACCCAAACCTCCTCGTAAGTCGCAACCTCGTAAGCGTAAGACCGTGGAAGAGCCTGAAATTATAATGGATCTGGCTGAGCTCAAGCTCAAAAAAATTACTGAGTTGACTGAACTAGCCTTGGAACTGGGTGTTGAAGGGGTGAGCAGTCTGCGCAAGCAAGAGATGATCTTCGCCATTATTCAGACACAGGCTGGGAATTATAAGCGAAAAATTGCGGTCATGGCCAATGGTGTTTTGGAGATTCTGCCTGACGGCTTCGGCTTCCTCAGGGCTCCTGACTATAATTATATGCCGGGTCCCGATGATATTTATGTTTCACCTTCACAGATTCGAAAACTTAATTTACGCACCGGTGATACGGTTGAAGGTCAGGTGCGGCCTCCTAAAGAGGGAGAGCGGTATTTCGCCTTATTAAAGGTTGATTCAATCAATTTTGAACCACCGGGCAAGGCCAAGAACAAGACCCTTTTTTCCAATCTCACACCTCTGCATCCAAATGAGCCTCTTAAGCTTGAACTTGATCCAGAAGATTACGGCCCCCGCCTGATGGATCTGTTTTGTCCTATCGGTAAAGGGCAACGTGGTCTTATTGTTGCCCCGCCCCGTACAGGTAAAACTGTTCTGATCAAGGAACTGGCTAATTCAATTTCCAAAAATCATAAAGAAGTCAAACTTATAATTCTTCTGATTGACGAACGTCCTGAAGAAGTTACTGATATGGCCCGCAGTGTGAACGCTGAGGTCATCAGTTCAACCTTTGATGAGCCTCCTCAGCGTCATATTCAGGTTGCGGAAATGGTTATAGAGAAGGCTAAGCGTCTGGTTGAGCATAAGAATGACGTGGTTATTTTGCTTGATAGTTTGACCCGTCTGGCTCGTGCCTATAATACGGTTGTCCCTTCAAGCGGCAAGATCCTGTCCGGCGGTGTTGATTCAAATGCCTTGCAGCGTCCGAAACGATTTTTTGGGGCAGCACGTAATATCGAAGAGGGCGGAAGTCTGACAATTATAGCCTCAGCTCTTATTGAGACGGGCAGTCGTATGGATGAAGTAATTTTTGAAGAATTCAAGGGTACGGGTAATATGGAAATTGTGCTTGATCGCAAGATGTCCAATCGCCGCATTTATCCGGCCATTGACATGAATAAGTCCGGGACACGTAAGGAGGATCTCTTACTCGATCCTACCGTTCTGAACCGGTCCTGGATTTTGCGGAAATTACTTTCTTCGATGAACCCTGCAGACGCCATGGAGTTTATCCTCTCTAAGATGAAAGGGACCAAGGATAATGAAGAGTTTATTGATTCGATGGCCGGCTAAATAGGCAAGAATTATAGTTTGAAAAAGCGTGTTTAATCCTTGCAAATTATACCTTTGAAGGTATAATACTGCGCTTCTTAAAAATAATTTTAAAAATGTTTATGTTGTGAGAAATTTTTTTCAAAATATAAACACTGAACTGGAAATAATAATGAAACAAGATATCCATCCCAGCTACCAAGTTATCGATGCTCAATGTGCATGTGGAAATAAAGTAGAGATTGGTTCTGTATTACCTGCAATGAGCGTTGAAATCTGTTCTGCCTGCCATCCTTTTTTCACCGGTAAGCAAAAGCTCGTTGATACCGCAGGTCGTGTAGAGAAATTCCTCAAGAAATATGGTCGCACCTTGGATGGTAAGTAGTTAACCACCCATTTGTGCATCATGAATTTCTGGTGCCTTACGTAGAGTAGTACTGTTTTTTTTGCTGAAACGAATACGTTAACCTTTAGGGCACCATATGGACATTTTCAAGCGTTTTGAACATTTAGACGAGAAGTTGCATGAGTTGGAGGGAAAGCTCTCTGATCCTGCCATTCTTGCTGATCAAAAGAAATATTCGGCTGCGGCTAAAGAGCATGCCCATGTTTCTCGACTGAATGACCTGTATAACGAGTATAAAATTGTTCAGCAGGAAATTTCTGATAACAAAGAGATCCTCCATGAGGATGATGATGAAGAAATGCGGCAAATGGCTCGTGAGGAAATTGTTTCCCTCAATAAGCGTTTGGAGCAACTTCACATTGATCTGCGTTTAAGTCTCCTTCCCCCGAATCCCAACGATGATAAAAATACCATCCTTGAAGTACGAGCCGGTACGGGTGGTGATGAAGCGGCTTTATTTGTTGCGGATGTTTTTAAAATGTATACGAAGTATGCCGAAGGACAAGGCTGGAAGGTTGAAATACTTTCCAGTAGTCCGATCGGGTTAGGCGGGTTTAAAGAGATTGTTGCCCTTATCAGTGGTGACAAGGTCTTTTCTAAGCTTAAGCACGAGTCCGGTGCCCATCGTGTCCAACGAGTTCCTGAAACAGAAACACAGGGTCGTATCCATACCTCTGCCATTACTGTGGCGGTCCTGCCTGAAGCGGAAGAGGTTGAAGTTGATATTGCCCCCGGTGATATCAAAATTGACGTGTATCGCGCATCCGGCCCGGGTGGACAGTGTGTAAATACCACGGACTCTGCCGTACGTATCACCCATTTGCCCACCGGTCTAGTCGTCACCAGTCAGGATGAAAAGTCACAGCATAAGAATAAGGCCAAGGCGTTGCAGGTACTCCGCGCCCGTGTGCTTGATAAGATGCAGCAGGCTCAGCATGATTTGATCTCTGCGGACCGCCGGAGTCAGGTTGGTACGGGTGATCGAAGTGAGCGTATTCGTACGTATAATTTCCCCCAGGGTCGTCTCACCGATCATCGCATTAATTTAACCCTGTATAAGCTTGATGATATTATGGCGGGCAGGGTTGAATATGTTATTGATCCTCTCATTGCTTTTTATCAATCCGAAGCCTTAAAATCCCTGTGAGCCCTTCTTTTGGGAATCTCTTGTGCCATGGACTGTCTCAGTCTCTACCAATCCGGCGTTGATCAACTCAAATCTCATTCCATTGCTGACCCTGAATTTGAATCGTCGTTATTGCTCGCCTTTATTCTTGGGATTTCCCGAAGTTCTGTTCTGCTCAACCTGGGCGTCTGTTCAGCGGACGATGCCGAACGGTTTGATTCCTATATTAAGCGGCGCTGCAGCCATGAACCCTTTGCCTATATTACCGGGCATCAGGAATTTTGGTCACTTGATTTCGTCGTGACACCCGATGTCCTCATTCCCCGTCCTGAAACAGAACTCATCATTGAACACGTCGGCACTTGTTTTCCTGACAGGAATTTTCATGGTCATATTCTCGATTGTGGCACAGGCAGCGGTATTTTACCTGTAACCCTGGCAACCCTCTACACCAAGGCTGTCTTGACGGCCTTGGATGTCTCGGAGAAGGCCCTGGCTGTTGCGGTGCAGAATAGTAAACTCCATCATGTTGAAGATCGTATTACTTTTCTTCAGGCTGATTTTATGCAATCCCTGCCCCTGAATGAAGAGTTTGATATTATTGTTTCAAATCCGCCCTACGTGGATGCTGAGATCTTTGCAACCCTTGAGAATGACGTTGTCGGTTATGAACCGCATCTCGCACTCGACGGCGGTCAGGATGGTTTTGACATGGTCGACCATTTACTCCGGTCATTAGGGCAGCATCTGACGAGTGGGGGACATCTTTTTATGGAAATCGGCTACGATCAGCAACAAAGGGTGGAGGATGTGTTGAGAAGTTTGCCATTCTATGGTCAATACAATGTTGTAAAAGATTATGCTGGTCTGGTTCGTATGGTTCATGCCGTAAAGGCGTAATGACCCTTTTCTATACACTCAACTGTTGTAAAATATACTATGGATAAAATTATCATTGAAGGCGGGCGTCCCCTCCACGGTACTATTGCTGTCAGTGGTGCTAAGAATGCAGCACTGCCACTCATCGCGGCGACCCTGTTATGTCCAGGTGAGCATATCCTGCATAATGTTCCGGATTTGCGTGATATTCGCACTATCTGCACCCTAATTGAGACCTTGGGGGCATCCTGTTCCTTCCCCGAGCCCCATACCCTTATCATTAACTCTGATAATGTCAGGAATTATGAGGCGTCTTATGATCTTGTGAAGACCATGCGCGCCTCGGTTCTTGTCTTGGGGCCGCTGCTTGCGCGGCTCGGAAGGGCACGGGTTTCTCTGCCCGGCGGTTGCGCCATCGGTGCCCGTCCCATTAATTTTCATATGACAGGGCTTCGCAAACTCGGAGCCGTTCTCGAGCTTGAAGCCGGGTATGTGGATGCCTTTGTCAAGGATCGACTGCAGGGGGCCCAACTCTCCTTTGATATTCCCTCTGTGACGGGAACTGAAAACATGCTCATGGCTGCATGTCTTGCAAAGGGTGAAACGATTATCCGCAATGCTGCCAAAGAGCCTGAAATTGCAAATCTCATAGATATGTTGACCAGTATGGGGGCCAAGATAATCGGCCGTGATACGGATACCCTTGTTATTGAAGGTGTTCGGGAATTGCATCCTGCTGAAACGACAATCATTGCTGATCGGATTGAGACCGGAACCTATATTGCGGCTGTCGGTGCTACTGGAGGAGAGTTGACCCTGGTTGATTGTAATCCAGGCCATTTACCTTCTTTTCTGGATAAGATGCGGAATGTCGGCATCAGCCTTGAGATCAAAGAAAATTCCATCATTGCGGCCCGGTCCGGCCCTTTGCGGTCGGTGGATGTGAAAACGAGTCCATATCCCGGGTTTGCAACAGATCTCCAGGCCCAGATTATGGCCCTCATGTCCGTCAGTCAGGGGCTGAGCGTGATTGATGAAACCATCTTTGAGAACCGCTTTATGCATGTGGCCGAGCTGCAGCGCATGGGTGCTGATATTCGTGTTGAAGGTGGACGGGCTATTGTCTCCGGCAAGGATCGGTTAACCGGTGCCCAGGTCATGGCCACGGATCTCCGTGCCAGTGCCTCCCTTGTCATTGCCTCCCTCGCAGCAGAGGGTGAATCAACGATTTCAAGGGTATATCATCTGGATCGCGGCTATGAGAAACTTGATCTGAAACTGCAGCAGGTGGGTGCTTCAATCCGGCGGGAGAAGGAGTAAGCTGAAAAGGGCAAGACGTGTCCTTTTCAGACGACGTTGTGTTTCGAATCCTCGGCCTGTTCAAGGGCCTTGATTAATGCCCTTGTGTGCACATTTCCGGCAAAATGCAAGGGGCTCTTGCCGGTGACAGGGTCAAAGGCCGAAGGGTCTGCCTGACAATGGTATTGTACCTCACGGGCAATGATCTCAAGGGCAACTTCCCTGGTCTGACCAATCAATTGTGGTAAGGCGAGCCATGTCGCCCCGCAGGACGCGCCTCTGGTGGCGATGATTCCGGTGATCACCTTGCCGTCCGCTGTAAGTTCCACTGTATATTCAGGCACACCAAATTGGCTTCCATAGGCCCCAAGTTCACTTGTTGTCTGCAGTCCACAGCAGGTGATGGGTGAAAAGGCGCCGGGGATCGAGCGCGGACCACTCGCCACAACAGGAATACCTAAGGTGTTGCAGAGCGACACAAGATAATCCGTGAGATCGGGGTGCTTGATAAAGGACAAAACGATAGTGCCGGTAATGGCTTCGCTGAAATACTCCTCAGGATCTTCGATAAAGTCAGGGAGTGCAGCGGGAAGGGTTATGATCTGAGCGATGGTGATATTGCGGCCATACTCGAGAAGCCCTTTTATTTTTTGTTCACCAATGGTGCTCTGTTGGAAAATTGAAAGAGCTGTAGCAGCAGAGTTCATGGTGACTGTCGGGGGAAGGGGGTCAGTTAATGGGTGAGGAGACTATGTTCCCTGTAGTCTGTATCTTCATCATTGGCGTACAATTCTAATTCATCAACAATATTTTCTCGGCACAGGATGAGTTTCTCGTAGGAGACATCGAGAATAAGCGCTAAATCATCAAGACCGCGTCCTTTGTTAAAATGTTGATCAACAATGATGTTTTTAAGAAAATCATCAATAATGATGGAACGCAGGGCATCGTCAATGGGTTTAAGTGAATGGATGGCCTCATTGAAACTTTTACCGCTGGCCAGCTGCTTTTTAATGGCCTTAATGGCAACATCATAGAGTTTGCTGGTTTCTGTGTTGGTGTAATCGTTTAAATCGGATGACGTGATGGATGTGGATGACATATATAAATCCTCAGGTGTAACAGGAACTGACCGGTAATTAAAACGTTGGTAAATTAACAGAAAATTCGTTTAACGCAAACCTTTTTAGCCAAAAAAGAGAGGTCGTTCAGCTCACTTCTGACAACCCTCTAATATCTCATGGATTATTTTTTCTGAATAGTCTTTCAGTCGCCAATTTTTCGCAAGTGGTAACGACTCCTTGGCAAGTCGCGGCAGGTCTGACGCTGGTATGGAAAGTTCTTCCAGGGTAACCGGCGCCTGCCATTTCCTGAAAATATCCTTGAGGGATTGCACGCCGGCATAGCCGTTCGCCACTATGTCCCCATTCCTATTGTTGAAAATACGTTGGCTGAACTGGTTGAATTTCTGCGGATGTTTATCCACCATATATTCCATCCAGCCTGGCATCACAACACTGAGCCCAGCACCATGGGCGACATCATAATGGGCACTGAGGGTGTGTTCAATCATGTGCATGGGGAAGCTGACGAGGCCGAGCCCTGCTGCAGTCCAGCCATTCAGAGCAATGGTGGTGCACCACATGAGATCGGCCCTGGCGTCATAGTCCGAGAGATCCTGGAGGACCCGGTCACAACTGTCGATAATATTGATGACAAGTCCTTCCATGAATCGTTCCTGGACAGGGGCTGATTCCTGTGTGGTGAAGTAGAACTCGGCAATATGGGCGATGGCATCAATGGCACCATAAACCGTATAATCCCGTGGAACGGTGATGGTTAAAGTGGGGTCAAGAATAGAGGTCTTTGGGTTAAGTAAGTTGTTACCGGTGCCGAATTTATGCCGCTTCTCGTCATGGGTGATAACCATTCCCCCGTTCATCTCTGAACCTGCTGCCGCCAGGGTGAGGACACAGATCAGGGGTAGGGTTGCTTTGATGGATTTTTTTCCGGTGAAGAATTTCCACACATCATGGTCAACCAGGGCGCCGCAACTGATGGCCTTGGCGGAGTCAATGACTGAGCCACCACCCACGGCCAGGATGAGGTCAACCTCTGCATCTTTGGCTTTTTGTATGCCTTCACGGACATGGCTGAGGAGGGGATTGGAAACGACACCGCCGTGATCAATCACGGAAACACCATGTTTGGCGAGCAATGTAGTAATCTGGTCATAGAGCCCTGTCTTCTTGATCGACTCGCGACCATACACCAGCAATGCTTTTTGGCCATACAGCTCACATTCTGAGCCAAGCTGGTCAACCATTCCCTTGCCGAAGAGTATTTTCGTTTGATTATGCAGGACAAAGTTTTGCATTACTGCTCCTTAAGGACAGGTTCAAGTTCATTGGTAATGGCGATAAACTCACGGATCGTCAGGGTCTCAGGACGGAGTGACGGTGCGATTCCAGCTTTTGCGAGACATGCGGTCAGCTTTTCTTTATCTATCTGAAAAAAGGAACTGGTGGAGAGGGAGTTGAGCAGGGTCTTGCGCCGTTTATTGAAGCTTGCCTTGACAATCTGGGTCAAGAGTTTGGTGTTGTACGGAGGGAGATTCTGATCAAAAAAATCAATTTTAACAATAACAGAATCAACTTTGGGGCGTGGGTGAAATTGCTCAGGCCCGACATTCATCAGTTTTGTCACCTTTGCCACTCCGGCAAATAAGACAGAGAGGATACCGTAGGTTTTACTCCCTGCAGGCGAGCAGATTCGTTCTCCAACCTCTTTTTGCAGCATCAGTACAGCCCAGTCAATGTGTTTGGGGTTCTCAAGCAGTTTAAACAGGAGCGGGTTGGAAATGGAGTAGGGCAGGTTGGCCATGATTTTTAATGGTCCGCCTGTTTTCCCGGCCAGATCTTCAAAATCCAGGGTGAGGAGGTCTTGATGTATGATCTTAAAGTTGTCTGGTAATATGTTGTTTTTCTGGTGAAATTCGATGATTCCGTTGTCGATTTCTATGCCGGTGACATCCTTTGCCGCCATGGCAATGGGTACAGAGAGGGACCCCAGACCCACGCCAAGCTCAATAATGGAGTCATCGGACGTGACGCCGGCAAGACGGACAATTTTTTCGGAAGTTGCCTGATGAATCAGGAAGTTCTGTCCTCTTTTCTTGCTGGGGGCAAGTTGATTGGATTTGAGGATTTGTTTAATCTGAGTAAGGTTCATGGGTTGTCTTTGAGCGTTTGTGCGCGAGTTTTATGAAAAATTTGAGTGAATAATAATAGCCGACAAGGGCAAGCGGTGTGGCGAGAATGACGCCGCCTGTAATCATAACGGTTGCAGCGTCAAACCCGAGGCGGCCGATGGCAAGCATGGATTGATGAAATCCTTCATAGCCGTGCCCCTGGGAAAGTACCTCTAAAGCATTTTGCATTTTTTCCCAAGATAATAAGCCCGGGAAGATCATTGAACCGATGCGCCAACATAGATAATATTGGATAAAGATCGTTAAAGGGTTTGAAATGAGCCATGACGCCAGAAAGGCTGCAACCTTACTCGATCTTGAGGGCAGACAGAACGCCAGCACGAGTAACGTGTGCAGCGGGATGGTCGGGGTTACCCCGACAAAGAGGCCAATGGCAAAACCTCGCGCGATGCTCTTGGGGTTCCCCTGGAGTCGTTTGAAGCGCAGGAGGTAATAGCGGAAAAATCGTCTCAATTTAACCCTGCATGATCAGTGGTGAACGGGAGTAGACATCAAGATCGAGTGAAGAGGGACCGCTCTGTTGGTATTGGTGATATGCGGCGACGCAGATCATGGCGCCGTTATCTGTGCAATAATCAAGTGGCGGCATGGCAATGTTCAATCCGGCACTGCGGCAGCGTTTGCTTAAGAGATCACGCAGACGGGGGTTTGCCGCAACACCTCCGGCCAAAACCACCTGGTTGCATTTTTTGAATTGGGCCGCCTGCACCGCCTTGGCTGAAAGGACATCGATGACCGCTTCCTGAAACGAGGCACAGACATCGCTCAGA
>JBFFNY010000032.1:0-10690 GCA_041562955.1 Desulfurivibrionaceae bacterium
CATGGATAGTGATGCCAAAGCAATGCTGTCTGAGAGTCTGAAAACAATGCGTGTATGGTTTCCATCGGTGGTTGAGGAAATACAAAAGGCCCATGCCTTTTTTTATTGAATAAGATAATAGGATTTTAAGAAGTTTTTATGAATTATTCTTCCCTGATGAACCAGGCGGTTGTCCTGCAAACGTGGCCTGAGAATGTTATTTTGGCAGGGTGTGTTGTTTTACTCCTGCTGATTCTGTATCGGGTGCGTCATCCACCAGCGCGAGGTTTTTCTGGTAACAATAAACAGGGGGGTGTTGACGAGCTGTCCGGGAAGCACCTGGCTGGTGATGGGACTCTTTCACTGGAATTGCTGTCTGTGTTTCAACTTATTTCATCAATCGTTGATCATGATGCCGTGCAGCTAAAATCGGTGGAGGATGTATTTCAACTTTTGGCGAGGAAGGTTCTCGCTGAAATGTCTTTAATTGGGGTGCAGGGGATTTGCATTGAAATTGGTGGGCAGGAATTTTCAGCAGGAGATTGTTCAGGAAATGGCTGGAGTATTGAACGGGATATTGTCAGCGCTGAAACTGGCACGGGGAGGTTGTTGTTGCATGGGGTGGTGACAGATTCTGAATATCCACAGGATTATCAGAAAATATGTCTGAGAATCGCGGATTATCTTGCTGGACGTCTATCAAGTTTTCTTTTTTTGAAAAAATCCATGCAGGAGGTTGCCTTATTCAGGCATCTCATTGATCAAGCGACTGAGATTATACTCATTATTGATCCGCTTAGCGGAAAGATCATAGACCTGAACGCAAGGGCCTGTATTGAGCTCGGTTATGCCCCATCAGAGCTTGCAGGGAAGCGTTTAGGGTTGATTCTGGATGTGGGGAAGAGTGATTTTTTTGCTGAAAACGAGACCGATAAATACGGGCATGAGATGCTCATGGAAACAAATCTTGTTCGCAGTGATCAATCTAAATTTCCCGTGGAAATGAGTTTGAAGAACATTGATTTAGCCTCTAAAAAATATCAACTGGCCATGGCGCGGGATCTTTCATCCCGGAATGAAATGAGGACTCAGAAAATAGATATGGAGCGTCAGCTTATTCAAAGTGAAAAGATGGCCAGTGTCGGTCAGTTATCCGCTGGTATTGCCCACGAAATAAATAACCCCATTAGTTTTATTACTTCAAACCTCGGAACCATGGGGGAGTATGTGAACGATGTGGCGAGCCTTCTTGCGCAATATCGAGATTTCACCCGAATGGTTGATGTTGAAGATGATCTGCTGCGGAGTAAGCAGCATGAGCTGGCGGCCTTGGAGGATGAGCTCCAAGGAGGATCTTTACTGAAAGAATTGGAGGATGTGGTGGCTGAAAGTCTTGAAGGGGCCGACCGTATTAAGAAAATTGTCCAGGACCTGAAATCTTTTGCCCATCCTGGTGAGGATAAACTGAAGGAAATGGATATTAACCAGGGGCTTGAGTCAACGTTAAATATCGCCTGGAACGAGTTGAAATATAAGGTCGAGGTTTGCAAAGAGTATGGTGATCTACCACCTGTGCTCTGTTTCCCGCAGCAGATTAATCAGGTTTTTATGAATATATTGGTGAATGCCGGTCAGGCCATTGAAAAAGATGGCGTGATGACAATTCATACCTCACATCAGAGGGATATGGTGGTGATTTCTATCACTGATAATGGTAGTGGAATAAAGAAAGAAGATATTGCTCATATTTTCGACCCTTTTTTTACCACCAAAGAAGTCGGGAAGGGAACAGGGCTTGGGCTGAATGTTGCTTATAATATTATTAAAAAACATGGCGGTACTCTTACCGTGGAAAGTATCGTAGGGCAGGGTACTACCTTTACTATTTCCCTGCCGGTTCAGGGGCCAGGAGGAGAAGGTTGTGGCGTATAAACACAGGGTTCTTTTTGTTGATGATGAAGTCTCGATTTTAAAAGCATTGAAGCGGCTTTTCCGTAAGGAGAAGTATGAGTTGTTTTTTGCTGAGGGAGGGCAAAACGGCTTAGATTTATTTGCTGAAGTGGGAAAACCTTTTTCGCTTATCATTAGTGACCAGCGTATGCCTGGGATGAATGGCGCTGAATTTTTAACAAAGGCAAAGGCCATATATCCCAGAGCTCGGCGTATCCTTTTAACAGGATATTCTGATCTTGATGCTATTGTTGCAGCTGTGAATGAAGGAGAAATTCATCGTTATCTGGCTAAACCGTGGAATGATGATGACCTTATTTTGGCGGTGCGGCAGGAAATCCGCCAGTACGAATTGATTCTTGAGAATTTACGACTTCAGGCTTTGAGTAAGGAGCAGAATAAAAAACTTGCGCAAATGAATGCAACATTGGAGTCGAAGGTTGAGGAACGTTCTAAGGAGATTCTTGTAAAGAATAAACAATTGTCGAAGTTGAACCAAAAGCTTGAACGTAATTTTTTGAATACGGTACGGGCCTTTGGTTCAATTGTGGAAATTTCAAATCCATCCATGGCGGGACATGGGCGACGGGTGAGTGAAATGGCTGTGGCCATCAGTCGTGAGATGGGTTTTGAGGGGCTTGAAATTCAACAGGTTGAAATAGCTGGGCTATTACATGATATTGGCGTGATTGGCCAAAAGGGAGAACCTTATAATTATTATGGGAAAAATTCCCCTGCAATTCAAAAGCAGTACGAACTGCATCCTGCCAGCGGTCAAGCCATGGTGCAGTTTATAGATAATATGGATCAGGTTGGTTTAATTATCCGTTGCCATCATGAGAATTATGACGGGTCAGGTTTTCCAGATGGGCTGTCTGAAGAGGAAATTCCTCTGGGGTCTCAAGCTATTGCTGCGGCTGATATGTATGATCGGATGGTGCATGTCCCTGGTGATAATGGTAGGGGTTTTTTTGAGGACGAAATACTATTAAACGGTACACCAGACCAGTTACATTTAAAGAAGGCCGCAGAGGCTGCCCTTAAGAAAAATAGTTTTATACGGTTCGATCCTGATGTTGTTAAAGCCTTTCTTAAAATTCTTCAGAAGAAGGGCGATGAGGTTAAACAGGAGCGGGAGCAGGAGGTCAAACTGGGGGACCTCAAGGAAGGAATGGTGCTCTCCCGCTCTCTCTATTGTCTGAGCGGGCGGTTTCTTTTGCCTCATCAAACGGAGCTGACGGATCATTATATTGAGAAATTGCGGCGCCTCCATCATAATGACCCGGTGCGCATGCCGGTATATATTAAATCTCAGGCCAGATCGTGATTATGCCTGCATATTTATTTTGGCCCAAGTGTCGCGCAAGGTAACAGTACGGTTGAAAACAAGATGGTCCGGAGTGGATGTCTTGGAGTCAACACAGAAGAACCCGACTCGTTCAAATTGTACGCGGTCCGTGACGCTTGTCTCGGCAAGGGCAGGTTCAACTTTACACCCTGTAAGGATTTGCAGGGAGTCAGGGTTCAGGTTTTCCTTGAAATCAATGTCTTTGTCTTCTTCCGGATTTTCATTATTGAAAAGGCGGTCATAGAGCCGGACTTCACAATCACGTCCATGTTTTACGGAAACCCATTGAATGGTCCCCTTGACCTTTCTGCCGTCAGGTGCTGAACCTCCACGGCTTTCCGGGTCATAGGTGCAGTGGAGTTCCACCACTTCGCCAGCATTGTTTCTGATGATCTCGTTGCAGGTGATGAGGTACGCGAAACGCAGACGGACTTCACGACCTGGTCCAAGTCGGAAAAATTTCTTTGGTGGATCTTCCATGAAATCATCCTGGTCAATCCAGACCTCACGACCAAAGGTTACATCTCTGGTTCCCATGGATTCATCCTTGGGGTGATTTTTGCAGACAATTTCATCTTCCTGATCTTCGGGGTAGTTGGTGATGACGACTTTTAATGGCTGCAGGACACCCATGCGGCGGGGGGCAATGCCATTAAGATCATTGCGGATGCTGTGCTCCAGCACGCCCATGTCGATACGGCTCTCCCGTTTGGCAATGCCGATCGTCTTACAGAAATCGCGGATGGAGGCGGGGGTGTATCCTCGCCTGCGAAGTCCTGAAATCGTAAGCATACGCGGGTCATCCCACCCTTCAACCAGATTCTCATTAACCAGCTGCATGAGTTTGCGTTTGCTCATGACGGTGTAGTTCAGATTAAGCCGGGCAAATTCAATTTGTTGCGGGTGGTCTTTGGTTGCCAAGGTGTCGAGAACCCAATCATACAGGGGGCGGTGATCTGCAAATTCCAAGGTGCAGAGGGAATGGGTAATGCGTTCCGTTGCATCAGAAAGACAGTGGGTGAAGTCATACATGGGGTAGATGCACCAGGTGTCCCCTGTGCGGTGATGGGCGATCTTTTTAATCCGGTAAATGGCTGGGTCACGCATATTCATGTTGGGTGAACTCATGTCGATCTTGGCCCGCAGAACATGGGTGCCGTCAGCAAATTCACCGTTTTTCATGGAGGTAAAGAGCTGTAGGTTTTCCTCAATGGTGCGAGTGCGATACGGACTGTCCTGGCCCGGTTCCGTTAAGGTCCCGCGGTATTTACGGACGTCCTCGGCGTTTAAAGAGCAGACATAGGCCTTTCCAAGTTTAATGAGCTGCACGGCATAATCGTACAGCTGGTCAAAATAATCCGAGGCGTAAAACAGATTTTCACCCCAGTCAAAGCCAAGCCATTTGACATCTTCCTTGATGGCCTCGGCGTACTCTGTTTCTTCCTTGGCTGGATTGGTGTCGTCAAAACGCAGATGGCAGACCCCTTGTTCATACTCACTTGCCACCCCAAAATTAAGGCAGATGGATTTGGCATGGCCAATATGCAGGTAGCCATTCGGCTCTGGAGGGAAACGGGTCACGACACGGGAGTCGTTCTTGCCATTTGCAACATCTGTTGCAATGATGGTACGGATAAAATCAAGTTTCAACGGGTCGTTTTCAGATTCAGACATGGGGGGCCTTATGTTAAATAAAGTTAATAGTTGCTACTTAAGCGACTTCAAATGAAGCTCTCAATTCTCAAACCATTTGCCAGCGGCCGTTAACCGTCGCACGACTGTTTCCTTTCCCAGATGAGAAAAGACCTCAAACATGGACGGCCCTTTGATCTGGCCTAAGAGGACGGCGCGCGCACCATTCATCGGTATGCCAAGTTTAATATCTTTTTCATGGGCAAATTCAGTAACCGCTTCTTTACATGATTCAGGGGTGAAGTCCACCAGTTGTGCCAATCGCTT
This sequence comes from Desulfurivibrionaceae bacterium, assembly GCA_041562955.1. Classification (GTDB taxonomy): domain Bacteria; phylum Desulfobacterota; class Desulfobulbia; order Desulfobulbales; family SURF-16; genus JAJRUT01. The sequence goes on from JBFFNY010000032.1 coordinate 5,237, forward strand.
CGCCAGTTCAGGAAACCATTGCTGCAACTCCGGATGTTTAAGGACATTCTTTTTCAAGGCGGCAGGGTCCATGGCGAAATCATCAGCAAACCAGCCGCGGCCTTCAGTGGTAAAGTCCTTCAAGGTGTAGAAACGTTCACGGGTCATGTCAAGGGTGGTGTGGAACCATTCCTGCTGATCGGTCTCGAAACGGTCCTGCCACAATCCCGCCGCCTGCATCTGCGGCTTAAGCAGCGCGGCAAGTTCTCCAAGGTCCATAGTCCGGAGATAATGGGCATTGGTATGGAGCAGTTTGGGGTCCGTGATAAACTTTGGATCGTCCTTCTTGTAGTTGAAAATCGAGTTTGATTTGTTAATGCGCTCAAGGGTAAACGCCTGGATCAGTTCTTCCTTGCTGAAAATCTCCGTGTCATCGCCTGGTGACCAGCCGAGCAGGACTAAAAAATTACATAAGGCCCAGGGCAGAAAGCCGTTGTCACGATACCATTGTACCGCGACAATCTCGCCATGACTGCGTTTGGAGATTTTTTTCTTATTGGTGTCGAGGGTGAGGGGCATGTGAGCGAAGATGGGAACCTTTGCGCCAAGGGCCTTATAGATAAGAATCTGCCGGTGTGTATTGGTGAGATGATCTTGGCCACGGACAACATGGCTGATGCGGTCGCGGATATCGTCTACAACATTACATAAGAGGTAGAGCGGTTTACCGTTTGATCGAACAATGACGAAATCCTCAATATCACAGTACGCCCGTTCCATATATCCCAGGACTCGGTCGTCGTAGGAGACAGAACCTTCTTGTGCCGGAACTTTAAAGCGGATGACAAAGGGCGTGCCGGCATCTTCCTGGGCCTGAATCTCTTCAGCACTGAGATGGCGACAGGTTTTGTCGTAGCCGACTGTTGTCTTGGCCTCCATGGCCGCTTCCCGTCTGGCATCAAGATCTTCTTTGGTGCAGAAACATTTATAGGCGTGCCCGGACTCAAGCAGGGTCTGAGCCGCTTTTTTATGCTCGGCTTCAAATTCAGTTTGGAAGTATGGCCCTTCATCCCAGTCGATACCCAGCCATTTCATACCATCCAGAATACCTTGGATGGACTCTTCGGTGGAGCGTTCGGCGTCGGTATCTTCAATGCGGAGGATGAGTTTGCCGCCATGCTTTCTTGCATAGAGCCAGTTCAAAAGGGCGGTTCTGGCTCCACCAATATGTAAATATCCTGTGGGGCTGGGTGGAAAGCGAAGTCGAACGTCATCAGCCATGGCTGTTTCCTTATAGGTGAAGTGGTGATTTGGACATACAGGTATCACCTTGAATGAATTAAAAATGAAACATTGTCATAATTTTTTTGGGCGGAAAATACAATGTTGAACTTTGCTTTTGACGTGAAATATGTCGCTGGAGACATAAATTGAGAACGGATACAAAAAAAATGGTATTCCAACTTGCTAATATTATTTGTTATTCAATATTTTCTCAGAAAGGAGGTGGCGAGAACTCTAACGAATACATACAATAGTGTTATATAGTTTCATTTTAAACATAAAATATGCTGGTCGTATAGATAAATTGAAGAGGCGAAACGATGATTATTGAAGGATCTTCCATAGGTGGTCTTCCCGATGCGAATAAGGCCCTGAATGTCGACAACAGTAACAGAACCTCCGATCCAACGAAAGAAAGTGAACGAGGGAAAGCCGGGCAGAGTACTGATGCCGGCCCTGCAGTAGTCACAAGCTTTTCTGCGGCATCTTTAGCCTCAGCACGGGCTGTTACCGAGCCGACTCAGGTTGCTGATCAGAACCGAACAGGTGAACAACAGAATAAGCCTGTTCGTGTGGCTCCTCAATCACAACAAGAAGGACGAGTTGATGTAATGGCATAACTGGCTCAGAAGTCTCCTATTCCTTTAAGGTATTTACGAATTCTCTTCGTAAATACCTTTTTTTTTGCTAAAATTTTTTATTCTTATTTATATTTTGATGCCAGAGGAGGTTTTTGAATGACCCCGTTTCATGATGAAAAGCGCCGCGCCTCACGAATTTTTTTTAATAATAATGAAGAGATTGAAGCGTCCATTAATGGTGCAGGCCAGTCTTTTTTTGTTGATGTCTTGAATTTAAGCCGTGGAGGCTTGCAGTTCAGCCAAAAAAGGCAGGATTCGGTTGCGGTGCAAATTGGTGATAAACTGAGTCTTGTCGCTTTAAGTGGTCTAGATGGGTGTGATGGGATAGGTCATGTCACCATGGAGGTGAGGTGGGTGCTTGATCAGGATTTTTTCGGGGTTGTTTCCGCCGGCTGCAAGTTCTTGGATATGTCGGATCAGCACCAGGAGCTGATTCAGCAGGTGATTGATGCGAGAGTGCTGTAACAAGTTCTACTAAAAGCCGTTTGTTCGGATACACGGGTAGATGCAAGGGATGAGGCTGTATGGCACATGGGTTAATAGCAGATGTGGGCGGGACAAATATTCGTTTTGCGTTAGTGGACCTCCATGGTGGTGGTTCCATTACCAGGGTCAGGTCCTATCTCTGTGCTGACTATGCAGGCATTGATGTTGTCTTGCAGGATTATTTAATCCGGGCCGGGGAACCCATTGCTGAGGTGTGTCTTGCCGTTGCTGGCCCAACGGGTCAGGATCTGATTCAGCTGACGAACCACAGCTGGGAGTTCTCGCAGCAGGTAATTCAGCGTCGTTTTGGCTTTTCCACGCTTCATGTCATCAATGATTATACAGCGATAGCGCTTTCCATCCCAATTTTAAAAGAGAGCCAGAGGGTCAAAATTGGAGGTGGTGAGCCCCAGGCGAGGCAACCCATTGCGGTGTGTGGGCCTGGTACCGGCCTTGGGGTAGCCCATTTGATCCATCATGCCGGGAGCTGGGTGAGTCTGTCAGGAGAGGGGGGGCATGTGGATTTTGCTCCCCAGGATGCACAGGAAGTTCAGATAGCTAAAGGGCTGCAAAAAAAATACGGGCATGTTTCTGTTGAGCGTCTTCTCTCGGGTCCTGGGCTGGAGGAACTCTATTTGGCCATAGGATTCTGTATGGGGGATGCAGGTTTGCAACCGTTAAGCGCAGAAGAGGTCACGGAACGGGCCTTAAGTGGAGAGTGTGTGGTGTGTAAGGAAACCCTTGCCCAGTTTTGCCGTGTGCTGGGCAGTTTTGCCGGCAATCTGGCCTTGACTATGGCGACCTTCGGCGGCGTCTATATTGCAGGCGGTATCATTCCACGCTTTGTCGAATTTCTTATATCCAGCGACTTTAGAGCTCGTTTTGAAGATAAGGGGCGCTTTCATAATCTGATTGAGCGAATTCCCGTCTTTGTGATTACGGAGAAGCAACCCGGTCTTCTCGGGGCAGGGGTTTATCTGCGCCAAGCAACCGGTTCCACCATTTGATTGTTCAGTTCATAGAGGCGATCAGAAGAGGCTGCCTCACCTCTGTTTCTCGCTCGCCATTCTTGCCAACCTTGTGTTCAGCCGTAAAACAGAGCTGGCCGGATATTGCATCGGTTTAAAAGCCGAGGTCACGCAGGCTGGTCATCTTATGGGTCCAGTCTTTGACGACTTTCACCCAGAGCTTCAGCACAACCTTGGTTCCAAGAAGTTCTTCAATATCCAGCCGGGCCTGCCTGCCGATGCGTGTCAGCATTTGCCCCTGTTTTCCTATAATGATGCTTTTTTGTGTTCCCCGTTCCACCATAATCGTGGCATGGATGGTGACCTGATGTGGTTGTTCGGTGAACATGTCGACGACCACTGCTGTTGAATAGGGGACTTCCTGGTGCGTCTGGTTGAATATTTTTTCCCTGATTATTTCGCTGACAATAAATCGTTCAGAAACATCCGTGGGAATATCTTCCGGAAAGATTCGCTCCCCTTCAGGTAAGATTTTCAGGAGCTCATCAATAACGAGGTCGCACCCATCCGATTTTTTTGCCGAGATCGGCAGCATGGCGGTGAAGGGAAAGACCTTCTCATAGGTTTGCAAAAGGGGCAGCAGGGCCTCTTTGCTGATTTTATCAATTTTATTGATGAGAAGAATGATGGGTTTATCGCTCTTTTTCAGAACCTTTTGGACCGCAGTCAATTTTTCAGGTAATCGATGGGTCACATCAATCATGAAGACAATGGCCTGAACATCCGCCAGAGAACCCATGGCAATTTTAACCATCTCAACATTTAAGGGTGAGTCCGCTTCGTGGATGCCTGGCGTGTCGAGAAAAATCATCTGGTAATGATCACCATTAATAATCCCCATGATGCGGTTACGCGTTGTCTGCGGCTTATTTGAAACAATGGAGATCTTTTGGCCGAGCAGGGTGTTGAGCAGGGTGGATTTTCCCACGTTGGGTGGCCCCACCAGGGCTATGATACCTGTTTTTGTGGCTGGTTCTGATGCTGTCATGATTTACTCACTGGTGACTACAAGATTAGTATTGGTCTCGCTTGTACCTGACCCATTCTACTTTGGCAAGATCTGTCTTTGCCGAGTTAGCCAGTGACAAAGGATTTGAATTCGGGTACATCGGTCGATTGATCAATCATCAAGCTGTCATTATCATCTGTTCTAAGGGGAAGAAGTGCAAGGTAAAATAATCGAATATGTTGACCAGTCGAAGTTCATCTGCGCACTGGTTCAGCAGGAAAACGGCAAGCGGCTGCATGTGTTGACCCAAAACGGTCGTGAGGTCAAGCTTCCCGTGGGGAGAGTCGTGCATGTCTCGGACAAACGCTATGGCGTCACCAGTCGTGAAGATATCCTTCATGTCCTGCGTGACGTTTCTGAGCGGAGACTTGCCATGTTGGCCCCCATCAACCTGGAAGAGATCTGGGAGCTGGCCGTGGAGGAGGGGGAGACGTCCTTTTCACCAAGTTTTCTTACCGAACTGGCCTTTGCCGAATCAGCAACGGATGATCATGTGGCGGCCTTTCTGCGCCGCGTGTTCAGTGACACCTACTATTTCAAATATAAGGCGGGCAAGGTTCAGGTTCATTCCGCGGAACTGGTTGCGCAGCTCAAACATGCGGCGGAAAAAGAGCGTGATAAAGAGGCGATGCTTGAGGCGGGCGCCATCGGGTTGCGGGCAATATTTGATGGTGAAGAGGCGGATTGGCCCGGCAGGGACGATTGTCTGGCCAGGTGTGCCGACTATTATGTTCAGGGGAATGATGCTGAGGATGCAGCCTTTACCCGCGAGCTGTTGAAACGGGCCAACCTGTCCCGCTTGCATGATCCGTATCATTTACTTGTGAAGGCCGGGGTCTGGCAGGAGGATGAAAATATAACGCTGCTGAAGGCTGATCTGCCCGACGCGTTCTCTGAGCAGGAGATTCAGGCGGCGCTGGACTGTCTGGAAAAATTTAAGGATTTTTCGGATGAAACACGGGTTGATTTACGGGGCCTGCCGCTCCTCACCATTGATGCAGAGTCCACCCGGGATCTTGATGATGCG